>NZ_JCADBK010000028.1:0-95158 GCF_059358955.1 Nonomuraea sp. CX421
CTGATCGCCTGATACTCCGGCGTGATATGCGAGAACTCCCGATGCTCAGCCGTCGCCGACGAAACGAGGGCCTCCATCGCGAGTTTGACCCTGGGCGCCGTACGTCCGCCCGTCACCGCGTACGGACGGACCGGCGAACCCGGATCGGGAGACGACGACGCCTGCGGCTCGCGGCCGCCGCTGTTCCACCTTGGGTCCGTCACCTACATCACCTGGACTGGGTAGCGCGCAGTTCGGCGCGCACCGCCGGCGTGAGCACCTGTCCGGCGCGATCCACCATGAGCGTCATCTGATAGGCCACCAACCCCATGTCACAGTCGGGAGCCGCCAGGACGGCCAGGCACGAGCCGTCACTGATCGACATGATCAGCATCAGCCCGCGCTGCATCTCCACGATCGTCTGATTGACCGCGCCGCCCTCGAACACCCGGGCCGCCCCTTGGGTGAGGCTGACCAGGCCGGAGGCGATCGCGGCCAGCTGATCCGCCCGGTCCGCGGGAAACCCCGACGAGGCCGCCAGCGGCAGACCATCGGATGAGACCACGACGGCGTGCGCGACGCCCGGAACGGTGCTGACGAAATCAGTGATCAACCAGTCGACACCGCGCGCGGCGTGACTCAGGTCGTTCATGCGCCCTCCTCCCTGTTGGCGTTCCTCGGGTCAGAGGGATACGCCTTGCCCTCGGTGATGTCGTCACGTGCCGCCCGGAATCCCTGCTGGAAACTGGACAGCCTGTTCCGGATCCGGTCCGGTGACACCGACGGCATCGGAGTGACGCCCTTCGGCGCCGACGCCGTGTCCGCCGAACCCGGCACCAGGTTCGCCTTCGGCACCCGCTTCGGCAGCCCCGAAGCCGTCGCCCCGTCACGCACCGGCTCCACCACGGCCTCCGCCTTGCTCCATCCGGCGTCGGCCTTGGCCGATCCCCAGCTCGCCCCGCTGGCGAACCAGGCGGACTCGACGGAGGCGAAGATCGGGAGGTACTCGTCACCGGCCGACGGCGGCGTGTTGACCGCCGGGATCGGGCCGGTGTTCGCCGCGTCGGTCTCCGGGAACTCGGGCCGCTGGGGCCGGGCCGGCGGCCGGGTGAAGTCGCCCCGCTCACGGGGGTTCCAGGGGGGCGGCGCGTCCACCGGCGGCCGCCTGGGCAGACCGTTGCCCGCGGCGGGCCAGGCGCCGGGTTCGCGCGGCGGGGACATCCAGACGTCGGCGTCACCGAAGCCGGCACGCGGGTCGGACGGCCAGCCGCCGGGGTCGGACGGCCACTGCGGCTGCATCGGCCAGCCGCCGTTCTGCTCCGGGGCCGGTGGGCCGGACGGGTAGGAGGGGTGTCCGGGCCCCATCTGGTAGGTGCCGCCCTGCCACGGCGGGACGGGCGCGGGAGAGGGCGCCAGTTTCGGCCCGTTGAAGGCGTCCTCCTGGGACGGGTTCGAGCTCGCGTAGGCGGGCGACTGGGCGCCGAGCATCGACTCGGGCAGCAGGACCATCGCGGTGAGACCGCCGGAGGCGTGCGGGCGCAGTTGCACCCGGATGCCGTGCCGGTGCGCCAGACGGGCGACCACGAACAGGCCCATCCGGCGCGACACCGACACGTCCACGCTCGGCGAATCGGTGAGGCGTTCGTTGGCCTGGATCAGTTCTTCCTGGGTCATGCCGATGCCGGAGTCGGTGATCGACAGCATCACGCCGCCGCCGTCGATGCGGCTGCCCGACAGCGTGATGCGAGTCTCGCGCGGCGAGAACGACAGCGCGTTCTCCACCAGCTCGGCCAGCAGGTGGATGACGTCGTTGACCGCCTGACCGGCGACGGACACGCCGTCGGGCACCTGCAGCACCACGCGTTCGTAGCCCTCGACCTCCGACAGCGAGGCCCGGGCCACGTCGACCAGCTTCACCGGCTGGCTCCAGCGACGTGGCGGGTCCTGGCCGGCCAGCACCAGCAGGTTCTCGCTGTTGCGGCGCATGCGGGTGGCCAGATGGTCCAGCTTGAACAGGTTGGCCAGCCGGCTCTCGTCCTGCTCGCCCTGCTCCAGCCCGTCGATCAGAGTGATCTGCCGCTCCACCAGCGTCTGACTGCGACGCGACAGGTTGACGAACATCGCGTTGACGTTGCTGCGCAGCCTGGCCTCCTCGCCCGCCAGGCGCACCGCCTCGCGGTGCACCTCGTCGAACGCCCGCGCCACCTCGCCGATCTCGTCGTCGGAGACGACGCCGATCGGCTCCACCTGAACCTGCCCGCCTGAGTCGGACTCGCGCAACCGCTGGACGGTCTCGGGCAGCCGGCGGCCCGCGATGAACAGCGCCTCGCGGCGCAGTCTGCGCAGCGGGCCGCTCAGCGAGCGGGCCATCATCACGGTGACGAGCAGCACGAGGATCAACAGGGCCACGATCGCGAACGAGAAGACCATCGCGCCCTGCTGCTCAGCCCGCTGGACGGTCTGGCTGCGCAGCAGAATGGAGTCGGCGACCCGCTGTTCGACCTCGCGCATGCCGTCGATGGTCTTGCTGACGGCGCCGAACCACGCCTGGCCGTCGCGGGTGAGGCCGAGGCCCCGGTCGGTCAGCGGCAGGCCGGCGTCCTGCAACGCCATGGCGCGCGCCTGGATCAGCTCGGCACGGTCGACCGCCTGGCCGCTGACGGTGTCGTCGTAGGCCTGGCGCAGCTCCAGCGGCACCTGGGCCCGGAAGGTGGCCAGCTCGCCGTCGCGCTGGGCGCGGGCGGCGATGAAGGCGTCCAGTTCCTCCTTGCCGAAGCGTCCGGCGGCCAGCGCGGCGACGAGCAGGGCGCGCTGCCGCGAGACGAACTGCTTGGCCCTGGACAGGGCGGCGAAGCCGGCGACGCTGTCGGTGAGCTCCTTGTCGACGGCGCCCTGGTCGATGTTGTCGTTGAGCGCGAGGAAGTCGGAGATGGACTGGTCGTAGAGCTCGATCACCGAGGCGACGTTCAGCTTGGACTCGACCGCCGTCTTGCGGGAGTTGGCCAGTTCGTCGAACCGGTTCAGCACGCGCAGGGCCTGGGCGCGCTGGGGGGTGTCGGAGTCGGCGAGTGCCTGGACGCCGCCCCGGGCGTCGTCGACGAGGCTGTCGACCGCGGAGTATTGGGCGGTGACGGGGTTTCGGTCACCGCCGCGGCCCAGCGCGACGTAGCTGGCGGTGAGGTCTCGTTCCAACTCGGTCTCGTGGGCCAGCCGGGTCAGCTTGCTGGCCACGATCGCGGTCTGGTTGACCTGTTCGTACTCGTTGGCGCTGCTGGCGGAGGAGGCGACGCGGAATCCGCCGAGAATCAGTGCCGCCAGGGTGGGGATCACGATCAGCGCGAGGAGCTTGGACCGCACCCGCCAGTTGCGCAGCCCGAATCCGCCCGATCGGGTCGGCTTGCCTCTGGTATGAGGGGTCGGGTGCGAGGGCTCCTCAGCTGGTAATCCCGCATCCCCGCCTGCTGGGGGCAATGTATTTCTCACTGGCCTCCGCGACCTCTCCTAGATGGCCTGGTGCAAGAGATCTGGTTGTGCACGTGCGTGGCCTCCGTGCCGCCCCCGGGACACTAAATGACCGAAATCCTATTTATGTTCAACTGATAATCGATATCGCCCGTAAAGGTCACGGTCGATCGATCACCTAGCACACGTCTCTACGTCTCGACAGTAGCCACACGTTCGGGATGAACGCCACCCATCTGTCCACTTCGAACCGGACATACCTCCATGAATACAGTGTGATCATTTTTTCCGCATATATATTGATAATTTCCAGAATCGGGGGAGCATGCGCAAGGGGTTGCCTGCGCTAGGGTGCGACCGTCGTCGATCACCCCCGATCAAAGGAGACGCGACATGAGGTTCGGTGCTCAAGGGCGCACCGCCATGATTGGACTTGTGGTCACCCTTGTCATTACGGGGTGTTCCAGCTCGGATGGCAAGACCACGGAGGCCGCCAACGCAAACGGTCTGGAGAAGACTTCTCTCTTGATCGGCCAGTATCCTGGGGCCGACTCCGCCCCTCTGTTCATCGCGATAGAACGCGGGTTCTTCAAAGAGCAGGGCCTCACAGTCAAGACCGAGGCCATCCAGGCACCGCAGGCGGTGCTGCCCAAACTGGCCAACGGCAGCATGGACGTGGTGCTCGGCAGCTACGCGACCATCCTGACGATCCAGAGCCAGAAAGTGGAGAAGTTCAAGTACATCGCCGACTCCTACCAGGGCGCGGCCGGCGGCTTCGGCGTGATGGTGGGCAAGGACTCCCCCATCAAGACGGTCGCCGACCTCAAGGGCAAGAAGATCGGCGTCAACTCGCTCGCCGGGCTCGGCGTCCTCACGATGAACCCGCACCTCAAGATCAGCGGGCTCAAGCCGCCGCCCGACCCGAGCAAGGACGTCACGTACGTGGAGGTGCCGACCACCAACTGGCTGTCGGCGCTGGAGAAGGGAGACGTGGACGCGGTCTGGATGACCGACCCGTACGTCAGCGAGGCCAAGAACAAGCTCGGCGCGACCATGCTCGTCGACACGATGTCCGGGCCGACCGAGGCGTTACCGATCACCGGCTGGGCCGCGACCGAGAAGTGGGTGGCCACCAACCCGAAGACGATGGCCGCCTTCCAGCGGGCGATGGCCAAGGCCCAGAACATCGCCGCCACCGACCGAAGCGCGGTGACGAAGATCCTGCCCACGTTCACCAAGATCCCGGCGGACACCGCCGCCACGATCAACCTGGGCGCCTACCCCACCACGCTCAGCGCCCAGCGCATCCAGCGGGTCGCGGACCTGATGCACGAGTACGGCTTCATCAAGGAGAAGATCGACGTCGCCTCGATGATCGTCTCTTCTCAGGGATGACCGCGACGACCACACTGGCGCGGGGAGAACGGCTCCACCTCTCCCGCGCCAGGCTCGGAAAGCTCGTCCGCCACGTCATCGGCGTGGCGGCGTTCCTGCTCCTCTGGGAGCTGGCCGGCCGCACCGGCCTGCTCACCTGGCTGCCGACCGCCTCCGCCTCGCTCGCCCGGGCGGTCGGCCTCGCCTTCGACCCCGCCTTCCTCGGCGACCTGCTCTCCACGCTCACGGCGTCCGCCATCGGCCTGCCGCTGGCCGTGCTGGTCGCCGTACCCCTCGGCCTGCTCCTCGGCACCGTGCCCGTCGTGGAGGAGATGACCCGGGCGATCGTCGAGTTCCTGCGTCCCATCCCGTCCGTCGCGCTGATCCCGCTGGCCCTGTTCGCCTTCCAGCCCGAGATCAACGCCAAGGTCGCGCTCATCGTCTACGCCTCCGCCTGGCCCATCCTGATCAACACCCTGTACGGCGTCCGCGACGTCGACCCGGTGGCCACCGAGACGCTGCGCTCGTTCGGCTTCGGCCGCGGCTCGGTCATCATGCGGGTGTCGCTGCCGAGCGCCGCGCCGTTCATCTTCACCGGGATCCGGCTCGCGGCCTCGATCACGCTCATCCTGGCCATCAGCGTCGAGTACTTCGTCGGCGGCGCCGGCGGCATCGGCGCGTTCCTCATCCAGGCCAGCACCGGCATCGGGGCCGACGCGATGGTCGACGTGATCGCGACCCTGATGTGGGCGGGCGCCGTCGGGCTGGCCGTCAACACCGTGCTGCAACGCGCGGAGCGGCGGCTGTTCAGGTGGCGATTCTCGTGATCCGGACCATCGTCAAGCGGCTCTGGCTGGTGCCGGTCGTCCTCGTCGCCTGGGAGCTCGCCACCACCGCGGCCGCGAACCCGTTCTTTCCGCCGCCCATGCTCATCGCCTCCCGGATGTACGAGATGTGGTTCTCCGGGCCGTTCCTGCTCACCGAGGAGGCCGTGGACAACTTCGGGCCCAGCCTCGTCCGGGTGGTCGGGTCGTGGGGCGCGGCCGTGGTGCTGGGCGTGGGGCTCGGCGTCGCGCTGGGGCGCACCGCGTGGCTGGCCGACTACATCGATCCGCTGGTCGAGTTCGGCAGGGCGGTGCCGCCGCCCGCCATGCTGCCGGTCTTCCTGGTGCTCTTCCAGATGGGCACGCAGGTGCAGGTGGCGACCATCGTTTTCGGCATCATCTGGCCGATCCTGCTCAACTCGATCGACGGCGCTCGCAACGTCGACCACCTGCAGACGGACACCGCGACCGTCTTCGGGCTGCCCCGGCATCTGCGGTTGTTCCGGATCATTCTGCCCGCCGCGTCACCGAAAATTTTCGCGGGTCTCCGGCTCAGCGTCTCTCTGGCGCTTATCCTGATGGTCATTTCGGAACTCAAGGGCAGCACTGACGGCATCGGCTACTTACTGAGCGTGGCGAGCAGCAATGCCGACATGCCGGCGATCTGGGCCGGCGTGGTGGTGCTCGGAGTGCTCGGCTACGCCTTCAACTCCCTGTTCCTTCTGGCGGAGCGACGCGTCCTCACCTGGCATCGCGGCGCCCGCGGCACCGCTTAGGAGGCGGTTGTGACAGACCTGTTACTTAAGAACGTCCGGGTGGTCACTCACGATCGGGACCAGCCCATCCCGGCGGACATCTCCGTGACCGACGGCCGCATCGACCGGATCGCTCCCGGCCTGCCGGGCGAGGGCGTCCCGGACGTGATCGAGGGCGCCGGTCGGCTGGCCTTCCCCGGCGTCGTCGACGGCCACCAGCACTGGGGCATCTACAACCGGCTGGCCGACGACGCCGGCTCCGAGAGCAGGGCCTGCGCGCAGGGCGGCGTCACGACCGCGCTCACCTACATGCGCACCGGCCAGTACTACCTGAACAGGGGCGGCCCGTACGCCGACTTCTTCCCCGAGGTGCTCGCGCAGGCGGCCGACCAGGCGTACGTCGACTACGGGTTCCACCTCGCGCCCATGTCCCGGGCCCACATCGACGAGCTGCCCGACCTGGTCGAGAAATTCGGGGTCTCGTCGTTCAAGATCTTCATGTTCTACGGCGGACACGGGCTGCACGGCCGATCGGCCGACCAGAACGCGTTCCTGATGCTGCCCGAGGACGAGCGTTACGACTACGCCCACTTCGAGTTCGTGATGCGCGGCGTGCAGGCGGCCCGTGAGCGGTTCCCCGAGCTGGCCGACGAGATCTCGCTGTCGCTGCACTGCGAGACGGCCGAGATCATGACCGCCTACACCAGGCTGGTCGAGGAGGCGGGCGACCTGAGCGGGCTGGCGGCCTACAGCGCCTCCCGCCCGCCGCACTCCGAGGGCCTGGCCGTCTTCATCGCCTCCTACCTGGCCCACGAGACCGGGCTCGGCAACGTCAACCTGCTGCACCTGTCCTCGCGCAAGGCGCTGGACGCCGCGGTGCGGATGGCCAGGACGTTCCCGCACATCGACTTCCGCCGCGAGGTCACCATCGGCCACCTGCTGGCCGACATCGACACCGCAGAGGGGTTCGGCGCCAAGGTCAACCCGCCGATCAGACCGCGGGAGGACGTCGAGGCGCTGTGGGAGTACGTGCTCGACGGCACGGTCGACTGGGTGGTCAGCGACCACGCCTGCTGCCGTGAGGAGCTCAAGTTCGGCGCCCCGGCCGACGACGTGTTCCTGGCCAAGGCGGGCTTCGGCGGCGCCGAGTACCTGCTGCCCGGCCTCATCACCGAGGGCCGGCGGCGCGGCCTGCCGTACGGGCGGATCGCCGCGCTCACCTCATGGAACCCGGCGCGCAGGTACGGCCTGCGCGACAAGGGCGCCCTGGCCCCCGGCTTCGACGCCGACATCTGCCTGGTCGACCCGGGCACCACGTGGACCGTACGGGCCGCCGACTCCGAGTCGGCGCAGGAGTACACCCCGTTCGAGGGGTTCGAGCTGACCGCGAAGGTCACCGACACGTTCGTGCGCGGCCACCACGTCCTCGACGCGGGCAAGATCGTGGGCCCGCCGCTGGGCCGCTACCTGCGCCGTCCCCAGAGCTGATCCGCTCCCCCTGACGAACGCCGGGAATGGACATTTCGCATATGCAACTATTCCCGGCTTCGCTAGAGTCGATGTACTGAATCCGGCTTCCCCCGAGGAAATCCCTTGCTCGAGATAGACAACCTCACGCATGTGTACGGACCAGGCAGCCCCAACGAGCACCGCGCCATCGAGGGGCTGAAGCTGAGCGTCGCCGAGGGTGAGCTCCTGTGCATCGTCGGGCCCTCCGGCTGCGGGAAGTCGACGCTGCTCCGTTCCATCGCCGGACTGATCACGCCCACCGGCGGCGAGATCAGGGTCGAGGGAGAGCTGGTCCGCCAGACGCCCGGCAACCTGGCCGTCGTCTTCCAGGACTACAGCCGCTCGCTGTTCCCGTGGATGTCGGTGGCCGACAACGTCGCGCTGCCGCTGCGCCGCAGGAACATGGACAAGCGGCAGCGTCGCGAGGCCGCGCAGGAGGCGCTGGAGTCGGTCGGGCTGGAGGGCGCGGGGCGTAAGTACCCGTTCCAGCTGTCGGGCGGCATGCAGCAGCGGGTGGCGATCGCCCGCGCGCTGGCCTACCGGCCCTCGCTCATGCTCATGGACGAGCCGTTCGGCTCCGTGGACGCGCAGACCCGCGAGGACCTCGAGGACCTGGTGCTGACGGTGCGCGGGCACCACCAGATGACGATCGTGCTCATCACCCACGACATCGACGAGAGCGTCTACGTCGGCGACCGCGTCGTGGTGCTGTCGAAGGCCCCGGCGCACGTGGTGGGCGACCTCAGGGTGGACCTGCCCGGGCCCCGCGACCAGATCACCACCCGCGAGCACCCCGACTTCGTGCACCTGCGCGCCGAGGTCGGCCGGCTCGTGCGCGGCGTGCCCGCGCAGGCGACCTCCGCCTGACCTCGCCGCCTGGCTCCCTACGAACGCGACGTGCCGAACGCGACGTGCCGAACGCAACGTGCCGCCGGACCTCGGTCCGGCGGCACTTTCACGTGGGCCAGCCGTCAGGCGGGCGTGTGCATGTGGCGGGTCAGAGCGTGCTCGACGAGCGTGATGAGCGTGCTCTTCACCGAGTCGCGCGCGCGGGCGTCGAGGCGGACGATCGGCGTGTGCGGGTTCAGCGACAGCGCCTCACGTATCTCCTCCTCCTGGTGCGCGAACTGGCCGTCCCAGCCGTTGATGCCGATCACGAAGGGCAGTTTGGCCTCTTCGAAGTAGTCGATCGCCGGGAAGCTGTCGGCCAGCCTGCGCGTGTCGACCAGCACCACGGCGCCGATGGCGCCGCGCACCAGGTCGTCCCACATGAACCAGAACCGATGCTGGCCGGGCGTGCCGAACAGGTAGAGGATCAGGTCTCGATCCAGAGATACCCGGCCGAAGTCCATGGCCACGGTCGTGGTGGTCTTGTTGGGGGTGAGCGAGACGTCGTCGACATGGGCCGACGCGTCCGTCATCACCGCCTCCGTCGTGAGCGGCAGAATCTCCGAGACCGCACCCACGAACGTCGTCTTGCCCACGCCGAAGCCACCGGCCACGACGATCTTCGTCGAGGTGAGGCCGGGGCTAGAGCCTGCGAAGTCCACTGAGCACCCTTTCGAGCAAGTTGAGGTCCGGCTTCCCCTCATCCAGCGAAGGCTGGTGCACGCGGATCAGGCCTTCCGACGCCATATCGGCGATCAGTACCCGGACCACGCCGAGAGGCTGGCGTAAAAGGGCGGAGATCTCAGCAACCGACCTGACGTTCCTGGTCAGCTGAATGATCGCCTGATACTCCGGACTTAGTAGGGAAATGTCTTGGTATTCGGACGTCACAGAGGACACCAACGCCTCCATGGCGAACTTCATCCGCGGAGCCGTACGCCCCCCGGTCACGGCGTATGGCCGCACCAAGGAGCTCGACTTCTGCGAACGGGGAACCGCCGGATGCGGCGGTGTACTATCACCAGCCCAACCCTGACCTGACACCATGATCTCCTGTCACCGTCCCTAGCGGGGACGGGCCGCCTGCAGCTCGGCGCGTACGGCCGGCGTGAGCACTTGGCCCGCTCGCTCGACCAGTAGCGTCATCTGGTAGGCCACCAGGCCCATGTCACAGTCGGGCGCAGCGAGCACGGCCAGGCAGGAACCATCGCTGATCGACATGATCATCAACAGTCCGCGCTGCATCTCGATGACGGTCTGCGTCACCATGCCGCCCTCGAAGACGCGTGCCGCGCCCTGCGTCAGGCTGATCACACCCGAGGCGACCGCGGCCAGCTGATCGGCCCGATCCTTCGGGAAACCCTCGGAGAACGCCAGTGGCAAACCGTCAGACGACACCACGACGGTGTGCGCGACGCCTGGCACATTGTTGACAAAATCAGTGATCAGCCAACTGATGCCACGCGCTCCCTGGCTCAGTTCTCTCATTTCTCCTCCTCGTTATCTTCGCCGCGGGTGAAGGCCCGGCCCTGCCGTACACCCTGCTGGAAGCTGGAGAGCCGGCTCCGCAACCGCTCGGGAGAGATCTGCGGCGCCGGTGACGTGGCCTGCGGCTCCGCCAGGCTGGCCGTTCCCGGCACCAGGTTGGCCTTCGGCACGCGACGCGGCAGGCCGGAGGCGGTCAGGCCGCCCTTGGCCGGCTCCGCCGCCGCCTGCGCCGCCTGGAAACCGCTGTCGGCCGGAGAGGACCACGACGCGCTCACACCCGACCCACCCGGCGTGCGCCGCGGCAGCCCGGGCCGCTCCGCCGGGGCGTGGGGCTCGGGGCGGCGCTGGGGCAGCGGCTCGGGAGCGCGGTCGAACTGCACGGCGGGCTGGATGGCAGTCTCCGGCTCCGCGTCGTGGCCGGGCTCCTGACCGGGCAGGAACTGCTCGGGGTCGGGCCGGCGGAACCAGTCGGAGCCGACCGACGAGAAGATCGGCAGGAACTCGTCACCCTGGTCCTCCATCGGCGAGCTGCGCACGATGGGGAGCGGGCCGGTCAGGTCCTGCGAGGAGTATTCGCCTGGACCGAACGGGTCGAAGGCCGAATGGCCGTTGCGTCCGTGCGGGTCGGCGGGTGGCGGGGTGGTCTCGGCGAACGACGGCCAGCGTGACTCCTCGGCCGCGAACGGGGACTTCGGCTCGTCCGTGTCGAAGACCGATCGGCGCGGCTCCTCGCCGAAGGGCGGCCAGCGCGTTTCCTGCTGGGCGGGCGGCTCCTCGGCGAACGACGCCCAGCGGGGCTCGTCCTGCTTGGCCGGAGGCGGTTCCGTCGCGAACGACGGCCAGTTCGGCTCCGCCGCCTTCGGCGCCTCTTCGGGGAAGGAGGGCCAGCGCTGCTGGTCACGGGCGGGCGGCGCCTCTTCGGCGAACGACGGCCAGCGCGGCTCCTGCGGGGCGGGCGGCGCCTCCTCGGCGAACGACGGCCAGTTGCCGGTGCCGGGCACGGGCAGCGACCCCGGCCACTGGGTGTCCAACGGCATGTCGTCCATCCGCCTCGGCGAGGCGTCGAGGCCCATCGCCGGCGAGGCGTAGACGCCGGTGCCGTTGGCCGAGGTCTGGTCGAACGCGCTCGGGTCGAAGTCGGTGAAGGCTTCGTACTGGCCGCGCTGCTGGGGGCCGGATCCCGGCGCGCCGGCGATGAGCATGTCGGGCATCATCACCATGGCGCTCAGGCCGCCGGTCTCCCGCATCCGGAGCTGGACCCGGATGCCGTGGCGCAGGGCCAGGCGGCCGACCACGAACAGGCCCATCCGCCGCGAGACCGCGACGTCCACGACGGGCGGGTTGGCCAGCCGCCAGTTGGCCTCGGCCAGTTCCTCGGCCGACATGCCGATGCCCAGGTCGTTGATCGTCACGAGCACGCCGCCCTCGACGGCGCTGCTGGTGACCTGGACCTTGCTCTCGCGGGGCGAGAACGAGATGGCGTTCTCGATCAGCTCGGCCAGCAGGTGGACCGAGTCGGTCACGGCCGGGCCGACGATCTGGACGCTGGACGGGATCTGGATCTGGACCCGCTCGTAGCCCTCGACCTCGGACAGCGAGGCGCGGGCGATGTCGACCAGCGGCACCGGCTCGCTCCACTTGCGGGCGGCCTCCTGGCCGGCGAGGACCAGGAGGTTCTCGCTGTTGCGGCGCATGCGGGTGGCCAGGTGGTCGAGGCGGAACAGGTTGGCGAGCCGGTTCTCGTCCTCCTCGCCCTGCTCCAGTCCCTCGATGAGCTGCAGCTGCCGCTCCACCAGGGTCTGGCTGCGCCGCGAGAGGTTGACGAACATCGAGTTGACGTTGGCGCGCAGCTTGGCCTCGTCGCCGGCCAGCCTGATCGCCTCGCGGTGGACCTCGTCGAAGGCCCGGGCCACTTCCCCGATCTCGTCGCGGGTGGTGACGCCGATCGACGGCACCTCGGGCACCGCGGCGTTGTCGCCGGACTCGCGCAGCACGCGGACGGTCTCGGGCAGCCGGGTGGTGGCCACCTGGAGCGCTTCGGCGCGCAGCCGCCGCAGGGGGCGGACCAGCGAGCCGGCCACCCGGGTCGTGATGACCAGGACCAGGAGCAGCAGGACCAGGATCAGCGCGCCGGTGACGATGGCGCTGCGCTGCTCGGCGTCGCTCAGCTCTTGGGTCTGGGTCACGATGCCCTGGGCCAGGCCGTCCTCGACCTTGCGCATGGTGTTGACGGCCAGCGTGGTGCTCTCGTGCCAGAGGGTCAGGTCACGGCGTGAGGTGACGTCGAGGTCCTTGATGGCCTTGTACTCGCGCAGCTGGGCCAGGGCGCGCTGGCGCATGGAGTCGGCGCGGTCGATCTGCACGCCCCTCATGCCCTTGTGGTACGCGGCCAGGTCGGCCGCGGCGGCCTCCTGCTCGAAGCTCGCGAGCTCGGCCTGCTGGCGGTTCCACGAGCCGAGGAAGTCGGACAGGTCGTCGTAGTCGAGCTGCCGCTCGATCAGCGCCACGACCAGGATGACCTGCTGGCGGGAGACCTCTTCCTTCATCCGGCCGAGGGCGCTGAGGGCGGCGACGTCTCCCTGCAGGCGGTCGTCGCTGACGCCGGCGGCCAGGTCGCTCTGCAGGTTGGCGAGAACCTCGATCATGGTCGAGAAGGTGCGGACGGCGGCCCGGGGCGGGACGCTGTCGCCGACGATCGACTCGCGCAGGCCGCCCAGCCCGTCGAGCCAGCGGCGCATCTCGACGACCTCGGCGAGCACGCGCGGCGAGTGGGAGGCGTCGATGGCCTGCATGGCGGTGAGCACGCGGGCCTTGGCGGCGTCGACGGCCTTGCGCTGGGTGCCGAGCTGCGCCAGCCGCCCGGCCCGGCGCCGGTCCGCGATGTACCAGGCCGTTAACGTGCGTTCCTTGCCGAGTTCGTGCGAGAGCTGGCCGGTCTCCTGGACCAGCTCGGCCACCTGGGTGAGCCGGCGGTACTCGGCGCTGGTGCCGATGGCGTCGGCCAGCTGCACGCCGGCGAGCAGCACGCCCACGACCGTCGGGATGAGGATCAGCGCCACCAACCTTGAGCGCACGCGCCAGTTCCCCAGCCGGAACCGTCCGCCTGTGTGCTCCCCGGACTTGGTGTGCCTGGGGTTATCCGTCCTCACTGACTCTCGCAACCTCTCGCCGGTACGTGCTCGAAAATCTGACACGCGTGGGGCGCATGGGATTTGTCGGGGCTGGGTAATTGGAACACAACCCGTACCAGATCGGCCAACCGGACATTTCCCATCAAATACGACCAAATGTGATTTTTGGGCCGCATATCGCCGTACGTGTTTTTCAGGCTGGCCGGAAGGAGTCTCGCTCCACCGGCATCGCATGCTTGACCATCAGGTGACGGGTCACCGAATACTCCTGCACCGCCTCCTGGCTCATGTCCTTACCGAATCCGCTGCCCTTGACCCCGCCGTGCGGGGCCTCACTGGCGATCGGCAGATGGTCGTTAACCCAGGTCACACCCACGTCCAGGCGATGCGAGACCCTCATTGCCCGCGCCACGTCGCGCGACCACACCGACGAGGCCAGGCCGTAACGCGTGTCGTTGGCGAGCCTGACGGCCTCGTCCTCGCCGTCGAACGGAAGGACGACGAGCACGGGACCGAAAAGTTCCCCCTGGACGATATCGCTGTTCTGCGCGACATGCGTCACAAGTGTGGGCGGGTAGGCGAAACCAGGGCCGTCGACAGGGCTCCCACCATGAGCGATGCGCCCGCCGGACCGTTCCACGAAACCGTGCACCCGCTGCCGGTGCTCCGCCGAGATGAGCGGGCCGATGTCGGTGGCCGGGTCCCAGGGGTCGCCCACGGTGATTTCGGCAAGTCTCGCCCGGATCGCCTCCACGGCCTGGTCGTGCACCTGGCGGGCCACGTAGACGCGCGTGGCGGCGGTGCAGTCCTGGCCGCTGTTGTAGGTGGCGCCCATGGCCACGCCGGTCGCCATCTCGGCCAGGTCGGCGTCCTCGAACACGAGCGCGGGCGCCTTGCCGCCGAGCTCCAGGTGCACCCGCTTGAGCGTCCTGGCCGCGCCGGTCATGACGGCCCGGCCCGTCTCGGTCGAACCGGTGACGCTGACCATGTCCACGCCCGTGTCGGTCACCAGCGCCTCGCCCACCTCGGCGTCGCCGGTGACCACCTGGACGAGCCCGTCGGGGGCGCCGGCCTTGGCGAACAGCTCGGCCAGCCGGAGCGTGGTGCGCGGCGTCTGCGGCGCCGGCTTGATGACCACCGCGTTGCCCGCCGCGATGGCCGGCCCGAGCTTCCAGACGGCCATCACGAACGGGAAGTTCCACGGTGCGATCGAGCCGACCACGCCGACCGGGCGGCGCAGCATGATCGAGGTGTAGCCGCGACTGAACACCCCGGCGCCGGAGCCCTCCAGCGAGCGGGCCGCTCCGGCGAAGAAGCGCAGGTTGTCGGCGGCGAACGGCAGCTCACCGTCGCGGAAGACGGCCGCCGGCTTGCCGGTGTCCTCCACCTCCAGCCGGGTCAGCTCCTCGGCGTCGGCCTCGACCAGGTCCGCCAGGCGCAGCAGCAGCCGCGCCCGCTCGCCGGGCGTGGTCTCCGCCCACTCCGCGTAGGCGGTGCGCGCCTTGGCCACGGCCCGCGCCACGCCTTCGACCGGGGTGTCGGGAACCGTGTCGTGGGCCTGTCCGGTCGCCGGGTTGATCAGTTCGCGCATGGTGACTACTTCTGTCCGAATTCTTCGATGAGGTCGGCGGCCTTGCGCAGGCCGTCGCGGCGGCGGATCTCCTCGCCCGCGGCGGCCAGCCGGTCGCGCAGCGCGCTGTCGCCGAGCAGCCGATCGAGGGCGCCGGTCAGCTCCTCGTCGGCGAAGCCGTACGTGGAGAGCCGGACGCCGTAGCCGAGCTCGTGGACCCGCTGGGCGTTGTCGTACTGGTCCCAGAACAGCGGCAGCAGGATCATCGGCTTGCCGAAGTGCAGGGCCTCGGTGGTGGTGTTGTTGCCGCCGTGGGTGATCACCAGGTCGCAGAGCGGGATGATCTTCGTCTGCGGCAGGAACTCGGCGCCCCACATGTTGTCGGCCAGCTTGATCTCCTCGTGCAGCGGGCCCTTGGAGACGATGAACCGGTGCGGGGTGGTGGCCAGCACGTCGATCACCCGCTGCATCAACTCCACGTCGGAGGAGCCGAGGGAGCCGAGCGAGAAGTAGACCAGGGCGCCCTCGCCCCGTTCGAAGGGCAGCTCGAAGGACTCGTCGGTCTCGCGGACGGAGGAGTCGAGCCGGTGCCAGCCGGGACCGAGCGGGCGGTCGGCCGTGTAGTCGGCGATCTCCGGGTAGACGTAGAGGTTGAGGTCGCCCTCGTGGATGAAGTCGAGCTCCGGCAGCGGCTCGGTGCCCTGCTCCACGCACCACTCGTTGAAGGCGCTCCACAGCTCGCGGTGGGTGCGGTCGTACTCCGCGCGGAAGGCGTCCCACTCGCTCCGGTCGTCGGCGGGCAGCCCGGAGAAGACCGGCGCGACGTTCTCGCCGCGCACCTCCAGCGGGTTGCAGGAGACGATGCGGACGAACTTCTTGCCCGCCGTTAGCAGCGCCGGGAACGTGATGACGTTGTCCTCGACGATGACGTCCGGCTGGACGCGCTCGATGATCTCCTTGAGCTGCGGCTCGCAGTACTTCGCGCCGTCGATGAGCGACTCCCAGATCGGCTTGGTGACCGTCTCCAGCTGCTCCAGCGTGCTCTTGCGGTATTCGGGCGCGGTCTCGCGGATGAAGTCCTTCCAGAACTGGCCCGCGT
This sequence comes from Nonomuraea sp. CX421, assembly GCF_059358955.1. Lineage (NCBI taxonomy): Bacteria > Bacillati > Actinomycetota > Actinomycetes > Streptosporangiales > Streptosporangiaceae > Nonomuraea > Nonomuraea sp. CX421. Next base: position 16,080 of record NZ_JCADBK010000028.1, read on the forward strand.
CCTGCTCCTCCTCCGCCGGGGGCGCGAGGTCGACGAGGTCCTCCTCGAAGCCGAGCGCCGTGAGCTTGCCCTTCCAGGACGCCTCGGCGGCGAAGACGACGCGGTGGCCGCGGCGACGCAGGATGTCGCCGATGCCGATGCAGTTGTTGGTGGGCCCGTAGGCACTTTCTGGCATGAACAGGACGGTGAGAGACATCATGCACTCCGGGGCGGTTAAATTGAACGACAATTCAAATGCTCATCTGGCGTGAAGGTCAGCTTCACGGCACTATGGTGGCAAGTTCCTGAACGACCGACAAAAAGGTGGTGAGCATGGCCCAGCGCAAGAGCCGCACCGACCGGCGCATCGACCTCATCGAGGCCGCGCGCCGGGCCATCATCCGGCACGGTGTCGACGGGGTCCAGCTCTCGCATGTAGCCGAGGAGGCGGGGCTCACCTCCGGCGCCGTCCTCTACCACTACCCCGACCTCAGCGAGCTGCTGGTCGAGGCCCAGCACGCCGGGATGGAGAGGTTCTACGAGCAGCGGCTGCGCCAGCTCGCCACCATCACCGACCCGGTCGCGAAGCTGGCCACGACGATCCGGTCGGGGTTGCCGACCGGCCCGCTCGACCCGGACGTGCGGCTGCTCAACGAGCTGGGCGGGGCGGCCGGCCGCAACCGGATGTACGGCGTGCTGCTCACCTCGCTCTACGACCGCCAGGTGTCGATGTACCAGTCGATCCTGGACACCGGGGTCGCGCTGGGCGTGTTCAGGTTGAGCGCCGCCTCGCTGACGATCGCGCGCAACCTGGTGGCCCTGGAGGACGCCTACGGCTACCGCATCACGGCCAGGCACCCGCTCATCGGCCCGGCGGAGGCCGCGGAGCTGATCCTGTCCTACGCGCGCACGGCGACGGGCAACGACCTCGTCCACTGACCTCCGGGGGCTCATCGCGCCCCCGGGATGATGACGGCGTCGGGCGCCTCCCAGCTCAGATCCACCTCGGCTCCGGGCTGCACGCCGCTGGCCCCCTGGACCGCCACCAGGACGGGCCTGACATGACCGGGCACGTCGACCGAGATGTGCGAGACGCCGCCGTAGAAGCTGACGTCGAGCACGGCGCCCTTGAGCCCGCCGGCGACGGTGTCCGCCTCGACCAGCCGGATCTTCTCCGGCCGGACGCCCAGCAGCGCCTTGGTGCCCTCCTCCAGCCCGTCCAGCGGGGTGCCGGGCAGCGGGCCGAAGTCCTCGGTCAGCAGCCCCCCGGCGCCGGCGGTGCCCTCGAACAGGTTGTTGGCGCCGACGAAGTCGGCGACGAACGGCGTGCGGGGCCGCTCGTAGAGCGCGACCGGCTCGTCCACCTGGCGCACGTGGCCGTGCTCGAAGACCGCGATGCGGTCGGCGAGCGACATGGCCTCCTCCTGGTCGTGGGTGACGACCACGAACGTGATGCCGACCTCGTTCTGCAGCCGCTTGAGCTCCAGCTGCATGTCGGCGCGGACCTTCTTGTCGAGGGCCGAGAGCGGCTCGTCGAGCAGCAGCAGGCGGGGCCGCTTGACGATGGAGCGAGCGAGCGCGACCCGCTGGCGCTGTCCGCCGGACAACTGCGCGGGCTTGCGGTCGCCGTGGGCCGACAGCCCCACGGTCTCCAGCACCTCGCCGACGCGCTTCTTGATCTCCTGCCGGGGCAGCTTCTCGCGTTCGAGGCCGTAGGCGACGTTCTTCGCCACGGTCATGTGCGGGAACAGCGCGTACGACTGGAACATGAGGCTGATCGGCCGCCGGTTCGGCTGCCGGCCGAGCAGGTCCTCGCCGTCGAGGGTGACGGTGCCGCCGTCGGGCGTCTCGAACCCGGCGATGATGCGCAGCAGCGTGGTCTTGCCGCAGCCCGAGGGGCCGAGCAGGGCGAAGAACTCGCCCTGCTCGATCTCCAGGGAGACGTCGTCGAGCGCGGTCACGTCGCCGAACCGGCGGGTGATCCCGTCAATCTTGAGCACGTGACTCACCGATCTTGGTCAGGCGCTGGCCCACGATCACCGCGGTGAAGCTCACCAGCAGCAGGATCGCGCCCAGCGCGTTGATCTCAGGCGTGACCCCGAAACGGATCATCGAGTAGATGACGATCGGCAGCGTCTGGTCGAGGTTGCCGATCGTGAAGAAGGCGATCACGAACTCGTCCAGCGACAGCGTGAACGCCAGCAGCGCGCCGGCGATGATGCCGGGCATCAGCTGCGGAAGCGTGACCTTCATGAACGTGGTGACCGGCCCGGCGCCGAGGTCGCGCGAGGCCTCCTCCAGCGAGGTGTCGGCGCCCGACAGCCGGGTGCGCACCACCGCGGCGACGAAGGCCATCGAGAACACGGCGTGCGACAGGGTCACCGAGTGGAGGCCGAGCGTGAACTGCACCACGCCGTAGAAGACCAGCAGGCCGATCGCGAGCACCAGGTCGGGCAGCACGGCCGGCATCAGCGCGATCGCGTCGAGCGTCTTGGACCGGGTGTGCCTGGCCAGGCCGACGGCCAGCAGCGTGCCCAGCACCGTGGCGATCGCCGTCGAGCCCGCCGCCACGATCAGGGTGTTGACCAGGCCCTCCATGACCTTCGCGTCCTGGGCCAGCACGCCGTACCACTTGAGGCTGAAGCCCTCGTAGGTGTAGGCGGACTTGCCGGAGTTGAACGACATCACGACGAGCACGATGATCGGCGCGTACAGGAAGACGTACGTGAACCAGAACGGGACGTGCAGCAGCCTCGACCTACGCACGGCGGGCCGCCCAGGCCTGCGCGACGAGGAGCAGGACGAGCACCGCGACGAGCGCGGTGGCCAGCGCGGAGCCGAACGGCCAGTCGCGGGCCTTGAGGAACTCGGTGCGGATCAGGTTGCCCACCATGATCGACTTACCGCCGCCCAGCATCTCGGGGATGACGAAGTTGCCGAAGGTCGGCACGAACACGAACAGGGAGCCCGTCATCACGCCCGGCACGGTCAGCGGCAGCGTCACCTTGCGGAACGTGGTGAACGGCGAGGCGCCCAGGTTGGCCGACGCCTCGCGCAGCTGCGGATCGAGCTTGTCGATCGCGGCGTAGAGCGGCAGCACCATGAGCGGCAGGTAGGAGTAGAGCAGCCCGGTGACCACGGCCCCGTCGTTGTAGAGCAGTTCGAGCGGGTCGAAGCCGAGCGCCTTCAGGCCGGAGTTCACCAGCCCCTGGCCGTTGAGCAGGATGATCCAGGCGTAGACCCGGATGATGAAGTTGGTCCAGAACGGCAGCACGATCGCCACCAGCGCGATCGTCCGCCACTTCGACGGCAGCTGGGCGATCAGGTAGGCCGTCGGATAGCCGAGCAGCAGCGCGATCAGCGTGGTCAAGGTGGCGATCTTGAGCGAGTCGGCGACCACGCCGAGGTAGAGCGGGTCGATCAGGCGGGTGAAGTTCTCGGTGGTGAACTCGTAGACGATCCCGCCGAAGCGTCCGCGCTGGAAGAAGACGTTGCTGAGCACCAGCGCCAGCGGCACCAGCATCAGCACGACCAGGTAGACCAGGCCGGGCGCGAGGAACACGAACGCGCCCAGCCGGCGCTCCCTCGCGGGGGAGGCCGGCCGGGCGTCAGCTTGCGGTTTCACTGCGACTGTTCTGCCGTTAGTCTGCCGTGATCTCGGACGACAGCCGCGCGAACTTCGTCGACGCCTGTCCCAGGTCGATGATCGACTCACCGTCGAGCAGTTCGGCGGGCTTGATGCCGAGCAGCGAGCCCGGAGCCACCTTCACCTTGTCCATCGCGGCCTTGTTGGGCACCTTGTAGTTGATGTTCTCGGCGGCCCAGCGGTGGACCTCGGGGTCCAGGATGTAGTTGATGAAGGCGTGCGCGGCCTCCTTGTTCTTGGAGGACTTCATGATCACCATGGTGTCCACCCAGAGGTCGCTGCCCTCCTTCGGCACCGTGAACTTGATGTTCTGCTTCTCGTCCGTGGTCGGGCACCAGCCGTCCCACGCCTCGACCATGACCGCCTCGCCCGACACGAGCAGGTCACCGAAGGTGGTGTCGTCGAACTTGAGGAGGTGCGGCTTGGCGTCGAGCAGCAACTGCTTGGCCTTGGCGATCTCCTCGTCCTTGTCGGTGTTGACCGAGTAGCCCAGGGCCTTGAGCGCGGGCAGCGCCAGCCAGCGCTCGGTGGTCATCAGGGTGACCTTCTTGTCAGCCCAGGCCGGCGGCTTGAGGAGATCGTTCCAACTCGTGGGCGGCGTCTTCACCAGATCGCTCCGGTAGCAGATGCCGGTCGTGCCCCAGGTGTAGGGCACGGAGATCTTGTTGCCCTTGTCGTAGGAGAGCTGGGTGGCCTCGGGGTACAGGTTGGACAGGTTGGGGATCAGCTCGGGGTGGATCGGCTCCAGCAGCCCCTGCTCGTTGAGCGCCTGCGCGTACTGACCTGACACGAACGCCACGTCGATGCCGCTGTCACCGGTGGCGGTGAGCTTGGTCATCGCCTCCTCGTTGGTGGCGTGCAGCGCGATCTTCATGTCGGAGACCTTGAACTTCTCCTTGAACCTCTCGGTCAGCTCCTTCGGCGTGTAGCCGTCCCAGACCGTCACGTTGAGCGACTGCTTCGAGAGGTCGGCATTGGGGTTGAGCTGGGCGGCCGTCGCCTGCGGGGCCGTCTCTGCGCTGTCGGTCGACTCACCGCCGCACGCCGCGACGGCGAGCGCGAGGCCGGCCACCGCGACGGCAGCCGGAAGACGACGGGTGAACCGGGTACGGAACACGGCCGCTACTCCTTTGGATTTCCGGGGTACGAGGGGTCACGCGACCAACCGGGCACGGGAGACCAGAGCAGGAGTGTTGCAGGCCAAATCAACATGAGCAAGACTTTTGCTGACATTGCTACCTGGAAGTTTGGTCAAGTTGTTGAATTCGGATTCAATATGGGGGCGGTTGACCTCCCTGGGTGAGAGAAATCTCACAGAGCGAGATCGCGGTCTCACGGCCGCGCTGATCACGCTGTTGGACGGCGACGTGCCGCTGCCCTTCGGGCTCCGCCGGTTCCAGCAGTTGCCCAGCTTCTCGCACCAAGACGCCGGTTTCCACCCCGGGGTCCCAGGTGAGCGCGCGTTCGGCGAGCACGTCGATCAGACAAACTATTCGGTCGTCGTGGGTGATCAGATCGTTGTCAAGTGGCTGACACCGCCCGCGCCGATGCCGCATCCGGCCGTCGACGTGCTGGCCCATCTCGTTGAGGCCGGGTTCAATCAGACCGCGCCTCCCTACGCGGCCCTGACTCTCCGCGAAAAGTCCGGCGAGGTGCTGCTGGCGCTGGTCACCGGCTACCTCCCCGGGGCACGGGACGGCTGGGAGTGGTGCGTCGACGAGGCCGAGGCCGGGCGCACCGCCTTCGCCGCCGACCTCGGCCGCCTCGCCGCGGACCTCCACCTCGCCCTGGCCACCTTCCCCGGCGCCGGCCCGCCCGCCGGCCCCCTGCGCGCGGCGGGCCGGGCCGAGCGGGCGCTGCGGGAGGCGCTCGACCTCACCGAGGGCGACGACGGCCGGTGGCTGGCCTCCCGGGCCGGCGACCTCCGGCGCGAGCTCGCCCCCCTGACCGCGCCGATCACCACCCCGCTGATCCGCATCCACGGCGACCTGCACGTGGGCCAGCTCCTGCGCTGGCGCGACGGCTACGCGGTGATCGACTTCGACGGCAACCCCACGGTCACCGAGGCCGAACCGTACCAGCCGGCGGCCCGGGACCTGGCCCAGCTCACCACCAGCCTGGAACACGTCGCCCAGGTGGCCGTCAAACGCCGCGGCACCCCTCCCGGCCAGGCCGCCGACTGGGCCCGTGCGGCCCGCGGCCTGCTGCTGGACGCCTACCGCGACCGCCTGGCCGAGCGTGACGGACGGCACCTGCTGGACGAGTCCCTGATCCGCCCGTTCGAGATCGAGCAGGAGTGCCGCGAGCTCATCTACGCCGCCCGCCACCTGCCCCGATGGCGGTACGCCCCGATGGGCGTGCTGCGCACCTGGTACGACGACACCGAGGAGACACCGTGAATTCCGAGCTGTACCTGGCCGACCTGGAGGCCAAGCCGGCCGCCCTGGCCGCGCTGGCCGAGTCGCTGGAGACCGCCGACCCCTTCGAGGCCCTGCCCCGGGACATCGAGCGGGTGCTCTTCCTCGGCATGGGCAGCTCCCGCTACGCCGCCGGCGTGGCCGCCCTGCGGCTGCGCGCCGCCGGGATCGACGCCTACGCCGAGTACGCCTCGGCCGCGGCCACCTTCCCGGCCTCGCGGGGCACGCTGGTCGTGCCGATCTCGGCCACGGGCGGCAGCCGCGAGACCCTGGACGCGGTGGCCCGTCACGCCGGCACGGAGGCGTTCGTGGCCGCGCTCACCAACGCCCCCGGCTCGCCCATCGGCGAGCCGGCCGACCTGGTGGTCCCCCTGCTCGCGGGCGAGGAGCGGGGCGGCGTCGCGTGCCGGACGTTCCAGCACACCCTGGCCCTGCTGCTCGCCCTGGAGGCCCGCCTGACGGGCGCCGGACGGGAGTCCGGCGTGGCGGCTCTGGTGCGCCGGGCCGCCGAGGCCACCGCCGACCTGCTGGAGCGCCGCGACGAGTGGCTCCCCACGGCGCTGCGACTCCTCGACGGCCCGCACGGCGTCTACGCCGTCGCGCCCGCCGAGCACCTGTCGTCGGCCGAGCAGTCGGCCCTCATGCTGCGCGAGGGCCCCCGCCGGCCCGCCGACGCCTGTGAGACGGGCGACTGGTCGCACGTGGACGTCTACCTCACCAAGACCCTCGACTACCGGGCGCTGTTCTTCCCCGGCTCCCGCTACGACGAGCAGGCCATGGACTGGGTACGGGAGCGCGGCTCGACGGTCGTGGCCGTGGGCGCCGACCTCAAGGGGGCCGCGGCCACGATCCGCTACCGCCACGACGACGACGCCGACGTCGCCCTGCTCACCGAGACCCTGGTCGCGGAGCTGGTCGCGGCCGCCTGGTGGTCGGCCGGGTCATAGGCGGGGTGCGGGGACGGCCGGTCAGTGCGCGCGGACGGTCATGGCGTGCTCCACCAGCGCGATGAGCGTGTGCTTGACCGCCTCGCGGGCGCGGGCGTCGGTGCGCACCACGGGGACGTGGGGAGAGAGGGTGAGCGCCTCGCGCACCTCGTTCTCCATGTGCGGGAAGTGGCCGTCCCATCCGTTGAGGCCGACCACGAACGGCAGCTTGGCGTCCTCGAAGTAGTCGATCGCCGGGAAGCTGTCGGCCAGCCGCCGCGAGTCGACCAGCACCACGGCCCCGATGGCGCCGCGCACCAGGTCGTCCCACATGAACCAGAACCGGTGCTGGCCCGGGGTCCCGAACAGGTAGAGGAGCAGATCACGGTCGAGCGCCATCCGCCCGAAGTCCATCGCGACCGTCGTGGTCGTCTTGCCCGGCGTGTGCGCCAGGTCGTCGATGCCCGACGACGCGTCCGTCATCACCGCCTCCGTGGTCAGCGGCATGATCTCGGACACCGCTCCCACGAACGTCGTCTTTCCGACACCGAATCCACCCGCGACAACGATCTTCGTCGAGGTGAGGCCCGAGCTAGAGCCTGCGAAGTCCACTGAGCACCCTTTCGAGCAGGCGCCTGTCCGGCAGCCCCGCCTCTAGCTGTGGCTGGTAGACCCTGACCAGCCCTTCCGCCTCCATGTCCGCGACCAGCACCCTCGCCACTCCCAGCGGGATGGCCAGCAACGCCGACACCTCCGCCACCGACCTCACCTGGCGGCACAGTTCGCTGATCGCACGATACTCCCGCGTGTACGTCATTCCGAGCTGAGCCGACGTGGCCGAGGAGACGAGCGCCTCCATGGCGAGCCCGGTCCTCGGCGCCGTCCGGCCGCCGGTGACGGCGTACATCCGGACCAGGGAGCTTCGCTCCTGCTCCGGCTCACCGTCATGCCACGATGCCAACGTTCACTCCCATCACCAGGGGCGCGCGGCCGAGAGCTCGGCTCGCACGGCGGGCGTGAGCACCTGCCCGGCGCGTTCGACCAGGGTCAAGCGTCCTCCTCCAGCTCTGAACGGCCTTTCCGGACGCCCTGCTGGTAGCCGGCGAGCCGGCTGCGCAGCCGGTCCGGCGAGATCGGGGGCTGGGGCATGGGCGCGGCCGGCGGCGAGGCGGCGCCCGGCACCAGATTGGCCCGGGGCGTGCGCTTGGGCAGCCCGGAGGCGGTGGTGCCGCTCCGCATGGGCCGGCTGACCGCTCCCGCCGCCTGCCAGCCGTCGTCGGCCGGCGACGACCACGTCTCCTCGCGCCTGTCCTGGGCGGGCTCCTGACCGGCCTCCTGACCGGGCTCCCGGGTGACGGACGCCTTGGTGAACCAGCTGCTGGAGTCGACGGAGGCGTAGATCGGCAGGAACTCGTCCGGCTCCGGCTCGGCGGGAGGCGGGATCGCGGAGTCGGGCCGCGGTATCTCGGCCGAGTGCGTGTGGTCCGAGGTGAACCAGGACGACGGCTGGGGCTGCGGGATGTCGTACGAGGGATGGCCCTGGCCGGGCATCGACGGCGTGTCGGTGAACGAGGCGCCGGAGGCGGGCACGGGCGGCGCGGGTGGCGCGTGGACCGGCGGCGCGTGCCCGGGTCCGGCCTGCTGCGCCGGGATCCGGACGAGCGGGGCCGGCTCCTGGACGCCCGGCTGACCGGGCGACTGGCCCGGCAGGGGCGCGAGCAGCGTCTCGGGCACCAGCACCATCGCCGTCAGCCCGCCGATGTCCTGGCGGCGCAGCTGCACCCTGATGCTGTGGCGCAGGGCCAGCCGGCCGACCACGAACAGGCCCATCCGCCGCGAGACCGAGACGTCCACCACGGGTGGATGCGCCAGCCGCCAGTTGGCCTCGGTGAGTTCCTCCGGACTCATGCCGAGGCCGTTGTCGGTGACAGAGATCATCAGCCCGCCGTCGTTGATCCTGCTGCTGGAGATGGTGACCTTGGTGTCGCGGGAGGAGAACGAGACGGCGTTCTCGACCAGCTCGGCCAGCAGGTGCACCACGTCGGTCACCGCCTGGCCGGCGATCGCGACCTCGGACTGCACCTGGATGCTGACCCGGTCGTAGCTCTCGACCTCGCCGAGCGCCGCGCGCACCACGTCCATCAGCTCGATCGGCTCGCTCCACCGGCGGGCCGCCTCCTGGCCGGCCAGGACCAGCAGGTTCTCGCTGTTGCGGCGCATGCGGGTGGCCAGGTGGTCGAGCTTGAACAGGTCGCCGAGGCGGGTGTCGTCGCGCTCGCCGCGCTCCAGCCGCTCGATCAGCGTCAGCTGCCGCTCGACCAGCGTCTGGCTGCGCCGCGACAGGTTGACGAACATCGAGTTGACGTTCGAGCGCAGCCGCGCCTCGTCGCCGGCCAGCCTTACGGCTTCGCGGTGCACCTCGTCGAAGGCGCGGGCGACCTCGCCCACCTCGTCCTTGGAGAAGACGCCGATGGGCGGCACCTCGACGTCGACCGAGCCGTCACGCGCCTCCCGCACCCGCTGCACGAACTCGGGCAGCCGCTGCCCGGCGATCTCCAGCGCCTCGCCGCGCAGCCGGCGCAGCGGCCGGACCAGCGACCTGGCCACGCCCGTGGTGATCAGCAGCACGGCCACGAGCAGCGCGAGCACGGCGCCGGCGACCACGTAGGCGCGGGCTTGCTCGGCGGAGCTGAGCGACTCGCTACGGGTCAGGATGCCGGTGGCCTGGCGTTCCTCGACCACGCGCAGGGCGTCGGCCACGACGTCGGCCGCCTCGAACCATTCGGTGGCGTCGTCGCGCCTGGCCCCGGTCTCGTCGCGGGTCAGGTCGAGTCCGCGCAGCGGCAGCCCGGCGGTGGCCCTGATCAGCACCAGCTCGCGCAGGAACAGCATGCGGTCGGCGGGCCGGCCGTTGACGGTCTCGTCGAAGAGGCGGCGCTCGTCGGCGGTGGCCTCGGCGGCGAAGCGCTTGCGCTCGTTGCTCTCGCGCGAGAGCTCGCCGAGGAAGCGCTTCAGCTGCTCCTGGTCGAACCTGCCCTCGACCAGGACCGTCGTGACCAGGGCCTGCTGGAGGGAGACGCTCTCCTTGGCGCGGGCGAGCGCGTCGAGCATGCGGGTCTGGCGGAAGAGCTCGTCGTCCTGGCTGCCCTTGATCAGCTCGTTGTGGATGTTGAGCAGGTCGCCGATGATGATCGTGTAGAGCTCGACGGCGGGACCGGGCAGCAGGTCCGCCTCGATCGCCTGCTGGCGCAGCCCCTTCAGGTCGTCGAGGCGGCTGAGCATGGCCTCGATCTGGTCGGCGGTGCGGCCGGTCACGGCGCCCTGGAGCTGCGTCGCGCTGCCGCGTACCTGCTTGACGATCTCGTCCACGTGCGCCATCTGGCCGCGCACCTCGGGCAGTTCGTCCTCGGGGCGGCCCTGGGCGATGAACCACGAGGTCCTGGCGCGCTCACCGGAGGCGAGGTGGGTGAGCTCGCCGACCTGTTCGGACAGCTGGGCGAGCTGATTGGTGCGGGCGTAGTCGGCGGCGGCCCCTGTGGACGCGACCACCTGGACACCGCCAAGCAGCACGGCGGCGGCGGTCGGCACCAGGATGAGGGCGACGAGCCGTGCCCGGACGCGCCAGTTACGCAGGCGCCAGTTCCCTTCGTCCGCCTGCCTCACACCCAACTGTGTACTCACCGAACGCAAACCTCTCGCCCCGAATCGGCGTATTGAAGGTCCTGAGACCTGTGGGGAAATCCAGCAGGTGCGGGTAATTGGAACACATTCGTACCAGGTCGGCCAAGCGACCATAACGCGACAAAAGTCGTTCAGTGTGACGCATGAGCCGGGAACCTGGAGCCCCTTTTCTAGCCGATCCCTAGCCAAAAAGCACCCTTCACGCCTTAAGTGTCCATAAATGGGTGATTGTCACGTTCCAGACATATAACACGGAAGGAGCGCGACGGTCTCCGGAAGGTCACAGCGTTGAGATTCGCGTTATCTACGACATATGTTGAGCCCCGTCAACAAGGAGGCGGGTGTGGGGGTTTCTCCCGACAGTACGGCCATCGAAGTCGAGGGGCTTTGGAAGATCTTCGGCCCCACCGCGGAGAAGGTGCTCAGGTGCGACGACAGGTTCCTGGAGCCGGCCGCGCTCAGGGAGAAGACCGGATGCACCGCCGCCGTCAGAGACGTGAGCTTCACCGTCCGGCCCGGCGAGGTGTTCGTCGTGATGGGCCTGTCGGGCAGCGGTAAGTCCACCCTCGTCCGCTGCCTCACCCGGCTGATCGAGCCGAGCGCGGGCGTGATCCGGATCGGCGGCGAGGACGTCGGCCAGGCCTCCCCGGCACGGTTACGCGACCTGCGGCGCCACCGGGTCAGCATGGTGTTCCAGCACTTCGGCCTGCTCCCCCACCGGCGGGTGATCGACAACGTCGGCTACGGCCTGGAGATCCAGGGCGTGGGCAGGGCCGCCAGGCACGCCCGCGCCGGGGAGATCCTGTCGCTGGTCGGCCTCGACGGCCACGCCGACGCCTACCCCGACCAGCTCTCCGGCGGCATGCAGCAGCGCGTCGGCCTGGCCCGCGCGCTGGCGGTGGACCCGGAGGTCATGCTGTTCGACGAGCCGTTCAGCGCGCTCGACCCGCTGATCCGCCGCGACATGCAGGCCGAGGTGATCCGGCTGCACCGCGAGGTCGGCAAGACGATGGTGTTCATCACCCACGACCTGTCCGAGGCGCTCAAGCTGGGCGAGCGCATCGCGATCATGCGGGCGGGCTCGATCGTGCAGCTCGGCACACCGGAGGAGCTGGTGGGCGCGCCGGCCGACGACTACGTGGCCGACTTCGTCCGCGACGTGCCCCGCAGCCACGTGCTGACGCTCCGCTGGATCTGCCGCCCGCCCGAGCCCGGCGAACCGCTCGACGGCCCCGAGCTGCCGGCGTCGACGGTCATCAAGGACGCCGTCGCCGTCGCCTCGGCCACGTCCCGCCCCATCAGGGTCGTCGACGAGGGCGAGCCGGCCGGCGTCGTGGACCGGGTGGACCTCCTCACCTTCCTGTCCGGACAGGACACCGACCAGCAGGCCGTACAGGCGACGACATGAGCGCCACGGCAGTCGGGACCCGCTCCGGGCTCAGGGTGCCCGGCTGGGCGGCGCCCGCGGGCATCGCGGTCCTGTTCGTCGCCGGCTACCTAATCTTCCGGGGGGCGGGAACGCTCCCGCACGACGACGACGCCCCGCAGTTCCTGGCGATCACCGACCTGCGCGAATGGGTCGACGACAACAAGAATGCCAGCCCGGTCTTCCTGTACTTCATCAACTACATCCGGCTGTTCGTCGGCGCGATCTTCGTCGCGCTCCAGAGCGCGCTGCACGGGCTTGGCTGGCCCGGCCTGATCGGCCTGATGGCCGGGTTCGGCTGGCTGGCGGGCGGCTGGCGGATCGGGCTGCTCGGAGCGGCGGGCTTCGCCACCTTCGGCGTGCTCGGCGTCTGGGAGTCGAGCGTTGACACGCTGGCCCTGGTCGGCACCGCGGTGCTGCTGTCGCTGGTGATCGGCCTGCCGCTGGGCGTCTGGGCCGGGCGCTCGCCGCGGCTGCGCCGGGCGCTCAACCCGGTGCTGGACATCATGCAGATCATGCCGACGTTCGCCTACCTGGCGCCGATGGTGCTGTTCTTCCAGATCGGCGCTCCGGCCGGGGCCATCGCCACCATGATCTACTCGATCCCGCCCGCCATCCGCATCACCGCGCTGGCCATCGAGCAGGTCTCCCCCGTGGCCGTCGAGGCGTCGGCGTCGCTCGGCGCGACCTCCTGGCAGACGCTGCGCAGGGTGCATCTGCCGCTGGCCCGGTCGACGATGACGCTGGCGGTCAACCAGACCATCATGATGGCGCTGTCCATGGTGGTGATCGCCAACCTGATCTCCGCGCCCGGTCTCGGCTCCGACATCATCCGCGGCCTGTCCCGCCAGAACGTCGGCATCATGCTCCCCGCCGGCCTGGCCATCGTGGTCATGGCCGTGGTCCTCGATCGCACCACGATGGCCGCCGCCCACCGCCGCGCGCACGAGAGCACCGTCCGGTGGCGGTGGCCGGTCGCCGCCGGGCTGGTCGCGGGCGGCGTGGCGCTGACGTACGCGCTGCCGCCGGCCTTCCCCGGCCAGTGGGTACTCCCGATGGGCGGCCCGGTGAACGACGCGGTCAGGTGGGCCGAGGTCAACTGGTACGACGCCACCGAGGCGATCAAGAACGTGACCAGCGAGGCTCTGCTGAACCCGCTGCAGGGCCTGCTCACCTCGGCGCCGTGGTGGCTGGTCGCCGCGGCCGTGCTGCTCCTGGCCTGGTGGTCGAGCGGGATCCGCCCGGCGCTCACCGCGCTCGGCTGCCTGCTGGCGATCGCGCTGCTCGGGCTCTGGGAGCACAGCATGGTGACGCTGACCATGGTCGTCGTCGCGGTGCTGGCCGTCCTGGTGATCGGCCTGGTGCTGGGCGTGGCCGCGGCCCGCTCGGCACGGTACTCCGCCGTACAGCGCCCGCTGCTCGACGCGGCCCAGACCATGCCGTCGTTCGTCTACCTGCTGCCCGCGCTCGCGCTGTTCGGCCCGACCAAGTTCACCGCGATCTTCGCCTCGGTGATCTACGCGGCGCCGCCGGTGATCCGGCTGGTCGAGCAGGGCATCCGGGCGGTGCCGCACCCGGTGGTCGAGGCCGCCCTGTCCGCCGGATCCACCCCGGGCCAGCTGTTGCGCAAGGTGCAGCTGCCGATGGCGCGCCAGGCGATCCTGCTGGCGGCCAACCAGGGCATCGTGCTGACGCTCGCCATGGTCGTGCTCGGCGCGCTGGTCGGGGGCGGCGCGCTGGGTTACGACGTGGTGTCCGGCTTCTCCCAGCGGACCGACTTCGGGATGGGCTTCGCCGCCGGCGTGGCGATCGTCCTGCTCGGCATCATGCTCGACCGCATCACGCAGGGCGCCGACAGGCGCTCCTCACCCCACCAAAGGAACTCGGTATGAAGATTCGCCTGCTCGCAGGCCTGCTCGTCCTTGGACTCGCCGCCGGATGCGGCGGCGCCAAAGTGGAGGACACGCCCGGCTCCGCCGCCCCCCAGGCGAGCTCCGGCGCGTCGGCCGGTGGCACCGTGAAGATCGCGATCAACCCCTGGGTCGGCTACGAGGCCAGCGCCAACGTGGTCGCCTACCTGCTGAAGAACGAGCTCGGCTACACCGTGGAACTGCCCGAGATCAAGGAACAGCTCGCCTGGGAGGGCTTCGAGACCGGCGACGTCGACGTCATCATCGAGAACTGGGGTCACCCCGACCTCAAGCAGAAGTTCATCGACGAGAAGAAGGTCGCCCAGGTCGCCGGCTCGACCGGCAACAAGGGGGTCATCGGCTGGTACATCCCCAAGTGGATGGCCGACAAGCACCCGGGCATCACCGACTACAAGAACCTCAACAAGTATGCCCAGCTGTTCAAGACCTCCGAGTCGGGCGACAAGGGCCAGCTGCTGTTCGGCGACCCGTCGTACGTCAGCAACGAGGACGCGCTGATCAAGAACCTCAAGCTCGACCTCAAGGTCGTCACCGGGGGCAGCGAGGCCGCCCTGATCAAGGGCGCCCAGCAGGCGCAGGAGCAGCAGAAGCCGCTGCTGTTCTACTTCTGGGACCCGCACTGGCTGTTCAGCAAGACCGAGCTGGTCCGCGTCAACCTGCCGCCGTACACCGAGGGCTGTGACGCCGACCCCAAGAAGGTGGCCTGCGACTACGCCGAGATGGACCTGGACAAGATCGTGAGCACGAAGTTCGCCCAGACCGGCGGCAAGGCGTACGAGCTGGTCAAGAACTTCAGCTGGACCAACGAGGACCAGAACGCCGTCGCCGACGACATGACCAACAACGGCATGACGGGCGAGCAGGCCGCCAAGAAGTGGGTCGAGGCCAACACGGCCACGTGGCAGGCCTGGATCCCCAAGTGACCCCGCCGACGCCGCCGCCGACCCCGCCGACCCCCTGACTCTTGACCGTGACCCCGCCTGGCGGGGTCACGGTCGCGGAGACGCTCATGCGAACCAAGACACTCGCGGGATCGCTGGTGGCGGTCCTGCTCCTGACGGCCTGCTCCGGCGAGGAGAGCGCGTCCGGCCCCAGAGCGAAGGGCACGGTCAACATCGACGTGCACGCCTGGGCGGGCTACGAGGCCCAGGCGGCCGTGCTCGCCTATCTGCTGAAGCACGAACTGGGCTACCAGGTGCGGACCCGCCAGATGACGGAGGCCGATTCCTGGCGGGATTTCGAAACGGGCAAGGTCGACGTCATCGTCGAGAACTGGGGTCATCCCGATCTGAAGAAGCAGTACATCGAGGAGAAGAAGGTCGCGCTCTCCGCCGGGCTCACCGGGAACAAAGGGGTGATCGGATGGTACGTCCCGGAGTGGATGGTCAAGAAATATCCTGACATCACGGACTGGAGAAACCTAAACAAGTACGCCAGCCTTTTTCGGACCCCCCGTTCCGGCAATTTCGGACAGATCCTTGACGGCGATCCGACATTCGTCACAAATGACGAGAGCCTCGTCAAGAACCTCGGCCTCAATTACAAGGTCGTCTACTCCGGCAGCGAAGCGGCTCTGATCAAGGCCGCGCAGTCGGCCACGAAGAACAGAACGCCACTGCTGATGTACTTCTACGAGCCGCAGTGGCTCTTCACCAAGGTCAAACTCGTGAAGGTCAACCTGCCCTCCTACGCCATCGGCTGCGACGCCGACGCGGCCAAGGTCGCCTGCGACTACCCGCCATACCTCCTCGACAAGATCGTGAGCGCGAAGTTCGCCGGGACCGGTGGGCGGGCGTACGAGCTGGTCCGCAACTTCTCCTGGACGAACGAGAACCAGAACGCGGTGGCCAGCGACATGATCAACAGGAAGCTCACGGCCGAGCAGGCGGCCGAGCGCTGGGTGAACGAGAACAAGATCGTGTGGAAGGACTGGATCCCGCGTTGAGCTTCGACTATGTGATCGTGGGCGGCGGCTCGGCCGGCTGCGCCCTGGCCAACCGGCTGAGCGCCGACCCCTCGGTCTCGGTGCTGGTGCTGGAGGCGGGCCGGCCCGACTACCCGTGGGACGTCTTCATCCACATGCCGGCCGCGCTGATGTTCCCCATCGGCAGCCGCTTCTACGACTGGAAGTACGAGTCGGAGCCCGAGCCGTACATGAACGGCCGGCGCGTCTACCACGCCCGCGGCAAGGTGCTCGGCGGGTCGAGCAGCATCAACGGCATGATCTTCCAGCGGGGCAACCCGCTCGACTACGAGCGCTGGGCCGCCGACCCGGGCATGGCCGCGTGGGACTACGCGCACTGCCTGCCGTACTTCAGGAAGATGGAGAGCTGCCTGGCCGATCCCGGCTCGGTCCACCGGGGCGGCGACGGCCCGCTCAAGCTGGAGCGCGGGCCCGCGCGCGGCCCGCTCTTCGAGGCGTTCTTCGAGGCCGTCCAACAGGCCGGGCACCCGCTCACCGACGACGTCAACGGCTTCCGGCAGGAGGGCTTCGCGGCCTTCGACCGCAACGTGCACCGCGGCCGCCGGCTGAGCGCCGCCCGCGCCTACCTCCACCCGGTGCGGCACCGCCGCAACCTCACGATCCGCACCCGCGCCTTCGTGGAGAAGATCGTCTTCTCGGGCACCCGGGCGGTCGGCGTCGTCTGCGACGGCGAGCGCATCGAGGCCGGCGAGGTCGTGCTGTGCGGCGGCGCGATCAACTCCCCGCAACTGCTGCAACTGTCCGGCGTGGGCCCCGGCGAGCTCCTCTCGCCCCTGGGCATCCCGGTCGTCCACGACCTCCCCGGCGTGGGCGCCAACCTCCAGGACCACCTGGAGGTGTACGTGCAGCACGCCTGCACCCAGCCCGTGTCGCAGCAGCCGTCGCTGGCCTGGTGGCGCCGGCCGTTCATCGGCGCCGACTGGCTCTTCCGCCGCCGCGGGCCGGGCGCCACCAACCACTTCGAGGCGGGCGGCTTCATCCGCTCCAACGACGACGTGGCCTACCCCAACCTGATGTACCACTTCCTGCCCATCGCGGTCCGTTACGACGGCTCGGCGCCCGCGGGCGGCCACGGCTACCAGGTGCACATCGGGCCGATGTACTCCGACTCGCGCGGCTCGGTCCGCGTCCGGTCGGCCGACCCGCGCGACAAGCCCGCCCTGCGCTTCAACTACCTGTCCACCGAGCAGGACCGGCGCGAGTGGGTGGAGGCCATCCGGCTCACCCGCGAGATCCTCTCCCAGCCCGCCTGGGCCGCGCTCGACGGCGGCGAGCTGTCACCCGGCCCCGGCGTCGAAACCGACGAGGAGATCCTCGCCTGGGTGGCCAAGGACGGCGAGACCGCCCTGCACCCCTCCTGCACCTGCAGGATGGGCGTGGACGAGATGTCGGTGGTGGACCCCGCCACCATGCGCGTGCACGGCCTCGACGGCCTGCGCGTCGTCGACGCCTCGGTCATGCCGTACGTCACCAACGGCAACATCTACGCCCCCGTGATGATGCTGGCCGAGAAGTCGGCCGACCTCATCCTCGGCAACACCCCCCTGCCCTCCGAGCCCACGCCCTTCTACCGCCACGACGCGCCGCCGTCCTGAGGGCTTCGGGCTCCTCAAAGGCGGAGCTCAGGAAGGATGCGCTCCCTCCGACGAGCTCCTGCTGGGCGAACGGCCACACTTCCAGCACGCTGGCCCTGCCCGCGAACGACTCGCCCAGGGACGGCGTCGCCAGAAACCTCGTCGAGCCGGCCGGCACGAACTGCCCGCGACTCGGCGAGGCGTCGACCGAGGCTTTGATCGCCAGCACGAGATCGTCCCCACCGCGCTGGATCTCGTCGATCATCATGGGCCTGGGACCGTTCAGGCTGCCCGGTGGGTCTCGCCGTCTGGGCGTACGGTGTACCGTACGGTTGGTGACGATCGAGTACAGCGGCAAGGGAGATCCCGCCCGCAGCCTCGCGCTGCTCTGGCGCACCAGTGAGCGGACCAGCCGCAAGGGCAAGCCCGACCTGAGCGTCGACCGGATCGTGCGCGCGGCGATCGAGGTGGCCGACTCCGAGGGGCTCCAGGCCCTGTCCATGCGCCGCGTGGCCGACCGGCTCGGGGTGGGCACGATGTCGCTCTACACGTACGTGCCGGGCAAGCCCGAGCTGCTCGACGTCATGCTCGACACCGTCTACGGCGAGACCGCCAGGCCGGAGGAGGTGCCGGGCGGCTGGCGGGAGCGGCTGGAGCTGATCGCCCGGGAGAACTGGGCGCTCTACCTGCGCCATCCGTGGCTGCTGCAGGTGGCGACGAGCCGTCCGGTGCTGGGCCCGAACGTCACCGCCAAGTACGACTACGAGTTGCGGGCCATCGACGGCATCGGGCTGACGGACGTCGAGATGGACTCGGTGATCACCCTGGTCACCGGCTTCGTGCACGGCACGGCCAGAGGCGCGGTGGAGGCGTCGCAGGCCGAGAGCCAGACCGGCATGACCGACGAGCAGTGGTGGGCCGCGCACGCGCCGTTCTTCGGCCGGATCGCCGACGCGTCCCGCTTCCCCACGGCCGCCCGGGTCGGCCAGGCGGCCGGCGAGGCCCTGGGCGGCTCCTACAGCCCGGAGCACGCCTTCGAGTTCGGCCTGCGCCGCGTCCTCGACGGCATCCAGGTCCTGGTGGACCGGCGCGGCGGCACGACCTGAGCGGCCGTCCCGCCCTTCGAGGCTAGGAGACCGGCGTGGCCCGGAGCCGGACGACGTGCTCGACGAGCGAGATCAGCGTCGATTTGACCGACTCGCGGTTGCGCGCGTCCGTGCGGACGATGGGCACGTTCGGCGACAGCGCCAGCGCCTCGCGCACGTCCTGGTCCGTGTGCGGGAACTGCCCGTCCCAGCCGTTGATGCCGACCACGAACGGCAGCTTGGCCTCCTCGAAGTAGTCGATCGCGGGGAAGCTGTCGGCCAGCCGCCGCGTGTCGAGCAGCACGACCGCGCCGATGGCGCCGCGCACCAGGTCGTCCCACATGAACCAGAACCGATGCTGGCCCGGCGTGCCGAAGAGGTAGAGGATCAGGTCGCGGTCGAGCGAGAGGCGGCCGAAGTCCATGGCCACCGTCGTCGTCTGCTTGTGCGGGGTCAGGCCGAGGTCGTCGATGCCCGCGGACGCGTCCGTCATGACCGCTTCCGTGGTGAGCGGGAGGATCTCGGACACCGCCCCCACGAACGTCGTCTTGCCCACGCCGAAGCCACCGGCCACGACGATCTTCGTCGAGGTGAGGCCGGGGCTAGAGCCTGCGAAGTCCACTGAGCACCCTTTCGAGCATGTTGAGGTCTGGCTGTCCCTGGCTGAGACGTGGCTGGTGCAGACGGACAAGCCCTTCGTCGGACATGTCCGCCACAAGCACCCGAGCCACGCCCAGCGGGACCCGGAGCAGGGCCGAGATCTCGGCGACCGACCGGATCGAGCGGCAGAGTTGCATGATGGCCTCCTGCTCGGGGGTGAGCAAGGCCATCTCGTCGTCCGGAATGGACATGGACGAGATCAGCGTCTCCATCGCAAGGTGATAGCGCGGCTCCGATCGGCCGCCGGTCACCGCGTACGGACGGAAGAGGGGCTCGTCGTCCCCGATCCCGTCACTTCCGTACACGACCCGCTCCCAAAGGTGTCATTGCCTCACCGCGTCCTGGCTGCCTGCAGCTCCGCGCGGAGTGCCGGGGTCAGGGCCTGCCCTGCCCGGTCGACCAGAAGCGTCATCTGATAGGCGACCAACCCCATGTCGCAGTCGGGCGAGGCCAGCACGGTGATCACCGAGCCGTCGCTGATCGCCATCACGATGAGCAGCCCGCGCTGCATCTCGACGACGGTCTGGGTGACGGAGCCACCCTCGAACACGCGCGAGGCGCCCACGGTCAGGCTCAGCAGGCCCGCGGAGACCGCGGCGAGCTGGTCGGCCCGGTCCGGCGGGAAGCCCTCGGAACTCGCCAGGCAGAGACCATCGGCGGAGACGGCGACCGCGTGCGCTACCCCGGGCGTGTTCCGCACGAAGTCGGTGATCAGCCAGTCGAACCGATGCGCCTCATGGCTAAGCGTTGTCACTCGCCCTCCCTGGCAAGACGCTCACTCACTCTCGTTCCTCCTGTTCACGTACTTCCGCGCGACCCCGCCGTACGCCCTGCTGGTAACTGGCCATCCTGCTGCGGATCCGGTCGGCTGAGACCGGCGGAATCGGAGCTTGTCGCTGCGATTGCCGCTCCGGTCCCGTGGCCGGCTGGCTTGCCGTACCGGGCACCAGGTTGGCCTTGGGGGTGCGCTTGGGCAGCCCGGCGGCGGTGACGCCGCCGAGACTCGGGTCGCTCGCGGCGGCCGCCGCCCGCCATCCGGCGTCAGCGGCGGTTCGCCACGCTTCCTCCCCAGAGGGTACGGCTTGTGAGGCGATCGGCTCATCTCGGTTCGGTGTCGCCTGACCGGACTCCTCCGGCGGCCTGCGGAACCAGGCCGACTCCACCGCCGCGAAGATCGGCAGATATTCCTCCCGCTCCGGCTCCATCGGCGAGACGTTCACCGAGGGAGGAGGCGCCGGCCTGCGGACATCGTCGCTGTTGTACGGCCGGCCGACCGGAGGCGGCGTCTGGAACGCGCCATTACCGGATCCGGCCGGAGGACGGGAGGGGAGCGAGCCCGGGCGGTCGACGCTGGGATAGGCGGGGCTGGGGTAGGACGGGTAGCCGCCCGTGTCGTGCGGCCGAGGCCGCCCACCCGTCGCGCCGCCATCGGTGTCGGCCGTGAAGGGCGGCATCCCGTAGCGCACCCCTCCCGGCCCGGTGGCCTCGGTGGAGTCGTAGCTGGCGTACGAGCGGAAGGTGCCGTTCCGGGCGGGCACGCCGGTCGGCGGGGTGGCCGAGGGAGCCGGCGCGTGGCCGCCGCCGAACGCCGGGCGCTGCGGCAGTGGCTTCTGGGCGCCGTCGGCGATCAGCGCCGGGGGCAGCAGCACCATGGCGATCAGGCCGGCGCCGTCGCCCTTGCGGAGCTGGACGCGGATGCCGTGGCGCAACGCCAGGCGGCCGACCACGAACAGGCCCATGCGCCGGGAGACCGACACGTCGACCACGGGCGGCTCGGCCAGCCGGCGGTTGGCCTCGGCCAGCTCCTCGTCGGTCATGCTGATGCCCGAGTCGCTCACCGACACCAGCGCGCCGCCGCCCTCGACGTAGCTGCTCGTCACCGTGACCTGCGCGTTGCTGGGCGAGAACTGGATGGCGTTCTCGACCAGCTCGGCCACCAGGTGGACCAGGTCGTTGGCGGCGCTGCCGAGCACCGAGGTGCCCCGGTGGACCTTGACCTGGACGCGCTCGTAGCCCTCGACCTCCGACAGCGCGGCCCGGACCACGTCGACCAGCTTGGCCGGTTGGCTGCGCCTGCGGGTCGGTTCGTGGCCGGCGAGGACGAGGAGGTTCTCGGAGTTGCGGCGCATGCGGGTGGCCAGGTGGTCGAGCTTGAACAGGTCGGACAGCCGGGCGCCGTCCTGCTCGCCCTTCTCCAGGCCGTCGATCAGCGAGATCTGCCGCTCCACCAGCGTCTGGGTGCGGCGCGAGAGGTTGACGAACATCGAGCTGATGTTGCCGCGCAGCTCGGCTTCCTCGCCGGCGAGCCGTACGGCCTGGCGGTGGACCTGGTCGAAGGCCTTGGCCACCTCGCCGATCTCGTCGTTGCCCTCGATGTCGATCGGGCGCACGTCGGTGGCGGCGTCACCCGAGACGCGCAGCTTGCGGACCACGTCCGGCAGGCGGAAGCCGGCGATCTCCAGGGCCTCGGTGCGCAGGCGGCGCAACGGCGTGACCATCGAGCGGGCGATGGCGACGGTGAGCAACAGAACCAGCAAAAGCAACGCCAAGATCAAAGTACCCGCTATGATCGCATTACGGATCTCGGCGTCGCGTAGGTCCTGGCTGCGCAGGGTCACCTGCGTGCTCAATGGTTCCTCGACCGAGCGGAGGGCGGCGATCGTGGTGGCGTTGTCGTCGAACCACTGGTCAGGCGCCGGTTTGTCGCGGCCGGTGGCGGCGAGAAGGTTCTGCCTGATCCTGACGCCCGGCGCCTTGCCGCTGGCCAGGGTGATCGCGCGCGACTTGGTGAGCTCGGTGTTGTAGTACTCCTGCCGGGTCAGCGCCTTCTGCAGCGCCATGCCGACCTCCGCGCCCGCCTCCTGGCCGACGAGGGCGATCTGGGTGCGTTGGGCGGCGTTGGCGGCGATGAACCGCTCGACCTCCTTGGCGTCGACGCTGGCGGGGTTGTAGTAGCCCTTCAGCAGCTGCACCCGCTGCCGGGAGACCTGCTCCTTGGCGCGGGCCAGCGCGCTCAGGGCGCGGAACTGCCCGATGATCTGCGAGTCGTCGCTGAGCAGGCTCAGCTCGTCGTGCAGGCGGAGCAGCGTGTCGAGCAGGGAGTCGTAGCGCGTGGTGTCGCGCTGGCCCTCCTTGCGGACGCTGTCCAGCTTGCCGAGGTCGGCGTGGGCGCGCCTGACGACGTCGAGCACGCGGGGGCCGTAGGACTCGTCCATCGTGGCCAGGTCGGCCTGCACGGCCTGGACAAGGCCGTCGACCTGCGCCTTGCGTTCGGCGTACGGGTCGGCGAGCTTCTTGCTCAACTGCTTGGCGGCGTCCAGCCAGCCGCCCGTGTCACGCTCCAGCCCGACGGCCTCGACCAGGTCGCGGATCCGGCCGGCCTGCTCGGCGGCGGCGGCCGTACGGTCGTAGTCGTTGATGCTCTGGACCGACTCCACCACGCGGGCTCCCCCGAGCCCGACGCCGACAACGGTGGGGACCAGGATGAGCGCCGTGAGGCGCCACCTCACGCGCCAGTTGCGCAGACCCAGCCGGGGCAGGGGCCGCTGTCCGCGGTCTCGCCTCGCGGCGTGGCCGCTGTCGGAGTTCCCCGTAGTCACTGCTCCCGCTACCCCTCAATCGTCCCGATCACTCCGGGTCATAAGTCCGCCCCACAAGGTATCCGTAGCATCCGACTTACTACGCAAATCGGGCACAATTGTTATCTAGGTGACCGCATCGCGCCGTCGGGTCAGCGCAGTGCCGCGAGCACCAGATCGCGG
Source organism: Nonomuraea sp. CX421 (assembly GCF_059358955.1). Lineage (NCBI taxonomy): Bacteria > Bacillati > Actinomycetota > Actinomycetes > Streptosporangiales > Streptosporangiaceae > Nonomuraea > Nonomuraea sp. CX421. The sequence goes on from NZ_JCADBK010000028.1 coordinate 39,150, forward strand.
ACCTGATTCCGCTGCGCGTCGTCGCTGAGGGGACGTCCGGCGCGATCTACCACATAGAAGACGTCCACCGCCTCCGCGCCGAGAGTCTCCACGCGAGCAGCCCTCACGTCAAGACCGCACTCCCCGAACGCCCGTCCGATGCGCCACAGGAGTCCCGGCCTGTCATGGACCCTGACCTCGATCACGGTGGCGGTCGCGGAGGCGTCGTCCACCAAGGTCACACGGGGTGGAGCCACCGGCACGCGCGGGGGTCTGACGGCCCGCGTACGGCGGGCCAGGCGCTGCTCGATGTCAAGGCGCCCAGCAAGGACGAGACGGAGATCGGATTCGAGCGTGGCGGGGTCGGGCGGCGAGCCGTACTCGGGGACGACGGAGAAGTCGATCACCGCCGTGGAGCCGGCGGACGCGGCCGAGGCGGAGCGGACGATCAGGCGGTGCGCGGCCAGCACGCCGGCGGCGCTCCAGAGCAGGCCCACCCGGTCGGGGGCCACCACCGTGACGGCTCCGCCGTTCACCCGGACCGCGCCGCCGCCGTGCCTGGCCAGCGCGGCCTGCTCGGCCGACAGCACGGGCGCCTTGGGCGGCGGCGAGCCTGACAGGACCGACCGGACCCGGCGCACGAGATCGGCGACCAGCCCGGCCTTCCAGGAGTTCCAGGCGGCGGAGCCCGTGGCGTGACCGTCGGCGATCGCCAGCGCGGCCAGCAGGTCGAGCACCTCGCGCGAGCCCACCGTGCCCGCGACCTTCTCGATCGTCACCGGGTCGTCCAGGTCGCGGCGGGTCGCCGTCTCGGGCAGCAGCAGATGATGGCGCACCACGGTGGCCAGCACGTCCACGTCGGGGCCGGGCAGGCCGAGGCGCGTGGCGATGTCGCGGACCACGACCTCGCCCGTCGCCGAATGGTCACCGGGCCAGCCCTTGCCGATGTCGTGCAGCAGCGCGGCGATCAGCAGCAGGTCGGGGCGCGAGACCTCGCGGGTGTGGCTCGCGGCGTTGGCGGCGGCCTCGATCAGGTGCCGGTCGACGGTGAAGCGGTGGATGGGATTGCGCTGCGGGCGGTGCCGTACGCGCTCCCAGTCAGGAAGCAGTCTGACAAGGATGCCGGCCTGGTCGAGTTCCTCCCACACGGGGACGGCGGCCCGGCCGGCGCCGAGGATCGACACCAGCGAGTCACGGGCCTCGTCAGGCCACGGAACCGGCATCGGGGGCGACTGAGCGGCCAGGACGGACACCGTGGCCGGGGCGAGCGGCAGCCCCGACTCGGCCGCCGCCGCGGCGGCGCGCAGCACCAGCAGCGGGTCCTTGCGAGGGTCGGCGCCCCTGGCGAGCACCACCTCGCCCCCGTGCTCCACCACGCCGTCGGCCAGCGGGCGGCGGCCACGCGGGGCCGGCCCTGACAGCAGCCTGTCAACCGTGCGCCAGGTGGTGTCGAAGGCGTGGGAGATCGTCCGGCCCGCCTCGGCCAGCCGGCGCATCAGCGCCTCGGCGTCGAGCAGGCCCAGCAGCCCCGCGACCGCGTCCTGCTCCTGCAGGACGAGCCGGTCCGCGCCGCGCGCGGTGACGACGTGCAGCGCGTGCCGCACGTCCAGGATGAACTCGTACGCCTCGCGGGCGCGGGGGCCCGGGGCGGAGGCGACCCAGGCCGCCGCGACCGCCTGCATGGCCTGCAGGTCGCGCAGCCCGCCGCGGCCGTCCTTCAGATCGGGTTCGAGCAGGAAGGCCAGCTCGCCACTGACCTGCGCCCGGTGTTCGGCCGCCTCTCGCAGCTCGCCCAGCCGGCGCCGGGAGTCGGCCCGCCACTCGGCGAGCACCGCCTCCCTGGCCTTGCGGGTCAGCTCGGGGTCACCGGCCACGTGCCTGGCCTGGATGAGGCCGAGCACCGCCTTGAGGTCGTCGCGGGCGACGACCACGGCCTGTTCCACGGTCCGCACCGAATGGTCGAGACCGACGGCGGAGTCCCAGATCGGATACCAGACGCGCTCGGCGATCCGGGCCACGTCCGGCCTGCCGTTGTGCAGAAGGACCAGGTCGAGGTCACTGCCCGGAGCGAGCTCACCGCGGCCCAGGCTGCCGACGGCGACCAGGGACACCTGGTCGCCGTCGCTCGCCGTGCGGAAGAGATCTTTGAGCCAGCGGTCGGTGTCCGCGGCCCGCTCCTTGCGAGCCGCGGCATACGAACGGGCTTCACCCCTCAAGACATCTCCTCGCCGAGCTCCACCCGGACACCCGCCCCGTCGCGGGTGTCCGCGCTTCGCTGCGGATCCATCCAGCACAACCTGCCGAGCTCCGCTCGGACGCCCGCCCTGTGACGGATGTCCGCGCTTCGCTGCGGATCCATCACAGGGCCTCTGGACCGCGTTCTCCGGTGCGGACGCGGATGACCGTGTCCACGGGCACGGACCAGACCTTGCCGTCGCCGATCTTGCCGGTCTGGGCCGCCTTGACGATGACGTCGATCACGTCCTCGGCGTCATCCTCTTCGATCAGCACCTCGACGCGAACCTTGGGGACCAGGTCGACCTGGTACTCGGCGCCGCGGTAGACCTCGGTGTGGCCGCGCTGCCGGCCGTAGCCGCTGGCCTCGCTGACGGTCATCCCCTTGATGCCGAACTGTTCCAGGGCCGCCTTCACGTCATCGAGTTTGAAGGGCTTGATGACGGCCGTGATGAGCCTCATGCGTCCACCTTCTTGGCTGCAGTGGTGACCGGTCCGTTGGGGCTGCTCACGCCGGAGGCGTGAACGGTGCCGAGGTCGTAACCGGTCTCGGCGTGCGTGGTGATGTCGATGCCCGTCTGCTCGTCCTCGGCCGCGATCCGGAAGCCCATCGTCTTGTCGATGATCTTTCCGATGATCCAGGTGACGACGAACGAGTAACCGCCGACCGCGATCGGCCCCAGCACCTGCAACCCGAGCTGGCCGAAGCCGCCGCCGTAGAACAGGCCCTCGCTCTGGGCGTCCGTGGCGGGGTAGGCGGCGACGAAACCGAGGGCGACGGCGCCGATGACGCCACCGACCAGGTGGACGCCGACCACGTCGAGCGAGTCGTCGTAACCGAGCTTGTACTTGAGCCCGACGGCGTAGGAGCAGGCCGCGCCCGCGATCACACCGATGAGGGCCGCCGCCCAGGGGTCGACGAAACCACAGGCGGGGGTGATGGCGACCAGACCGGCGACGGCGCCGGAGGCGACACCGAGGCTGGTGGCGTGGCCGTCGCGGAGCTTCTCCGTGACGAGCCAGGCGCCGGCGGCGACGGCGGTGCAGATCTGGGTGTTCATGAACGCGAGGCCGGCGATGCCGTCGACCACGAGCTCGGAGCCCGCGTTGAAGCCGAACCAGCCGAACCACAGCAGGGCCGCGCCGAGCAGCACCAGCGTCAGGTTGTGCGGACGCATCGGCTCCTTGCGCCAGCCCTGCCGCTTGCCGATGATGAGCGCCAGCGCGAGCGCCGCGGCACCGGCGTTGATGTGCACCACGGTGCCGCCGGCGAAGTCCTCGATGCCCATCGTGTTGAGCCAGCCGCCGCCCCAGACCCAGTGCGCGACCGGGAAGTAGACCACGGTGGCCCAGACGACGGTGAAGAGGACCCAGGCGCCGAACTTCGCGCGGTCCGCGATGGCGCCGCTGATCAGCGCGACGGTGATGATGGCGAAGGTCAGCTGGAAGGCCGAGAAGACCAGGCTGGGCATGCCGCTGCCGTCGTCCGCGGTGGCCGTGTTCACCAGGCTCTGCAAGCCGAGGTGCTCAAAACCTCCGACGACGTTGTTGAGCCAGGACATCGGGTTCTCGCTGAAGGCCAGCGAGTGCCCGTAGATCATCCAGGCGATGGTCACTGTGATGATGGCGACGAACGACATCATCATCATGTTCAGGACACTCTTGGCCCTGGTCATGCCCCCGTAGAACAACGCGAGCCCCGGAGTCATCAGCAACACCAACGCGGTGGCTGTGAGCATCCAGGCAGTCGTGCCGGTATCGATCTCCACGGCCGACCCTCCTTACATGTGACGTGTGGGCACAGCGTCTTCGGCCGCCGTTTCGTGGCTCGACCGGGTGTGTTTCACATTCGTGAATCTCGCCGTACTGGTGTTTCGGCAGCGTTTCGGGCTTTTCACACCCCTACATTTCGGGCAATGCATAGCCAAAGTCGTCGGCTGGACCTGCCCACACGCAGGTTCGGCACGACACTCCGGAGCGGCGCCTACGCGCGTCTCGTACGGAGCTTCTGCCGGTTGCCGCAGCGGCTCATCGAGCACCAGCGGCGGTTGCCCGGCCGTGAGGTGTCAAGGAAGAGGAGGGGGCAACGCTCCCCCGCGCACCTCCGCACCCGCCTGACCAGGGGGCCGCTGAACAGCTCGATGGCGTCACGCGCCACGGCCGACAGGAACTGCGTCGCGGTCACCGGATAGGACCAGCCGCGCTCCAGCGCGGCGCCGATCACCGGCACGGGCGGCGGCGCGGCCGCGGCCTCGTTGAGCGCCCAGAGGTCCGCGGTGTCGTAGCCCTCTCGCCGGGCGGTCCGCTCGGCGAGGTGCTGGATCGCGCCGCGCAGCCGCTCGGCGGCCACGAGGTCGCCCTGGCCGGCCAGCACATCGCCTTCGACGTCCAGCCGGGAGCGGCCGATCCAGGCCACGAAATCGGCGGGCTCGCGCAGCCGCTCGCCCGGCTCGATTGCGCCGGTGAGCAGGAACTCCAGGCACAGCGTCCCGGCGTCGAACCGGAACCGCTGCCCGTCGAGCGCGGTGAGCGTCATCCCGCCCGCACCATCCACGCGGCGAGCGTAACACCCGACACCGGCTAAACCGGTGTCGAGTGTGAAGAGAGTCAGGCGGCGTTGGCCATCCGCCGCAGCCGGGCCAGCGCGTCACGCTCGATGCGGCGGGCGCGGTCACGGCCGATGCCGTAGCGCTCGCCCACCTCGGTGAGCGTGTGCTCGCGCCCGTCGACCAGCCCGTAACGCCAGCGCAGCATGTCGCGCGTGTCGCCCTCCAGGCCCGTCAGCCACTGGTCGAGCCGCTCGCGCTCCAGGATGTCGATCGCCTGCTGCTCGGGATCGGCCCACGTGTCGTCGGCGATCATGTCGCCCAGCTCGGTCTCGTCCTCGTCGCCCACGCCCAGCTGCAGCGAGACGGGATCGGAGGCCCAGCGGCGCAGCTCGCGCACCCGCTCGATCGGCAGCTCCAGGATCTGCGCGAGGTCGTCGTCGGTCGGCTCGACGTCGAACTCGGCCAGCATGTCGCGGCGCACCCGCATCAGCCTGGTCATCTGCTCACCGGCGTGCGTGGGCAGCCGCACCGGCCGCGCCTGCTCGTGGATGGCCCGCCCCACCGACTGCCTGATCCACCAGGTGGCGTAGGTCGAGAACTTGTAACCCCGCTTGTAGTCGAACTTCTCCACCGCCCGGACCAGCCCCAGGTTGCCCTCCTGGACCAGGTCGATCAGCGGCATCCCGCGCCCCGAGTACTTACGCGCCACGGCCACCACCAGCCGCAGGTTGGCCTGGATGAACTCGTCCTTGGCCCGCTGGCCGGAGACCGCCAGGCGCTCCAGCTCCTCGTCGGCCGCGTCCCCGCAACGCGGCTCCGAACCACCGCTGTCGAGCAGTTGCTCGGCGAAGAGCCCCGCCTCGATCCGCTTGGCCAGCTCCACCTCTTCCTCCGCCGTGAGCAGCGGCACCCGGCCGATCTCCGCCAGGTAGGTCCCCAGCAGGTCGCGATCCGCGACGTGCTGCTCCTGCGTGCGACTCCCCGTAGGCCTTGCCATCCCCTGGCACCTCGTTCCGCAGCTCCGTCTTATATCCGGCCAACGTCTGGCCCGATGCAAAGATTCCCTAAAGGACTACGACCAGCGGAGGGTTCTGGATGTCCTACTCAAGGAGGAGACCGCCTTGGAACACCTGGTGGACGAGGGGGACACCAGGTCGATAGGCCAGGTGAGTGTAGGAGGGGGCGTCGAGGACCACGAGGTCGGCGCGTGCTCCCGGCCCCAGCCAGCCTACGTCCGCGCGGCGCAGCGCGCGTGCCCCGCCGTACGTCGCGGCCCTGATCGCCTCCAGCGGCGTCATGCGCATCTCCCGTACGGCCAGCGCGACGCAGAACGGCATCGACGACGTGAACGACGAGCCCGGGTTGCAGTCGGTGGCCAGCGCGACGGTCACCCCGGCGTCGATCAGCCGGCGGGCGTCGGGGTAGGGCGAGCGGGTGGAGAACTCCGCGCCCGGCAGCAGCGTCGCCACGGTGCCCGACGAGGCGAGCGCGTCGACGTCGGCCGCGCTCAGGTGGGTGCAGTGGTCGGCCGAGGCCGCTCCCAGCTCGCAGGCGATCCGCACGCCGGGCCCCTCGGTGAGCTGGTTGGCGTGCACCCGGGCCAGCAGCCCCGCCTTGATGCCCGCGCCCAGGATCTCGCGGGTCTGGTCGCCGTCGAACGCGCCGCGCTCGCAGAAGACGTCCACCCACTTCGCGTACGGCGCGCAGGCCGCCAGCATCTCGCCCGTGACCAGCCGCACGTAGTCGTCGGCCGTGACGCCGTCGGGCACGAGGTGCGCGCCGAGGTAGGTGGTCTCGTCGGTCAGCCCGGTGGCGATCTCCAGCGAACGGCGCTCGTCCTCGACGCTCAGCCCGTAGCCGCTCTTGATCTCGACGGTCGTGGTGCCCTGCGCCAGCATCTCGGCGACCAGGGCGGCGGCACGGGTGGCCAGCTCGGCGTCACCGGCCCGCCGGGTGGCGGCGACCGTGGTGCGGATGCCGCCTCCGGTGTAGGCCTGGCCGGCCATCCGGGCCTCGAACTCGGCGGTCCGGTCACCGGCGAAGACGAGATGGGCGTGGCTGTCGACGAAGCCGGGGATCACGCACCGGCCTCCGGCGGCGATCCGCCGGTCGGCCGCGGGCGCCCGGCCGGCCGGGCCGAGCCAGGCGACCAGGCCGTCCTCCAGGACCAGCGCGGCGTCCCGGATCTCCTCCCGCGCGGGGTCACCCGTGTAGAGCAGCCCGATCCCGTCGATCAGCGTCGTGGTCATCCCACCCGTCCCATCGTCTCGCCCAGCAGGTCATCCCACCGGTCCGATCGCCTCGCCCAGCAGGTCATCCCATCCGTCCCATCGTCTCGCCCAGCGGGGGTCATCTCACCCGTCCGATCGCCTCACCCAGCAGGGCGCCGATGTCACCCAGCCGGTGCCGCCCCTCGGTCACCACGCGGCGCCCGCCGGAGATCACCGAGTGCACGTCCGCCGCCGTGGCCGCGAACACCACACCCTCCAGGCCGGTCGTGCCCGCCGTACGGACCGAGTCGAGGCGTACGGAGACCAGGTCCGCCCACGCGCCGGGCATGAGCTGCCCGGCGTCGGGGAAGCCGAGGGAGGCGTGGCCCCTGCCGGTGGCGGCGGTCAGCAGCTCGGCCGCCTGCCAGTGGCCGCGCCGCTCGGTGGCCAGCCGCTCGTCCAGCTCGACCGCGCGGGCCTCCTCGAACAGGTCGATCACCGCGTGGCTGTCGGAGCCCAGCGTGAGCGGCGACCCTTGGTCGTACAACACCCTGGCCGGGCCGATGCCGTCGGCCAGGTCGCGCTCGGTGGTGGGGCACATGCAGACGTGGGTGCCCGACTGGCCGAGCAGGCCGATGTCGGCGTCGCTCAGGTGGGTGGCGTGCACGGCCGTGGAACGCGGTCCGAGCAGGTCGTTCTCGTACAGCACCCGCACGGGCGTCGCCCCGTACGCGTGCTCGCAGGCGGTGTTCTCGGCGCGCTGCTCGGAGACGTGCGCGTGCAGCGGCGCGGCGTGGCGGCGGGCGAACTCCGCGACCATCGGCATCTGCCCGGCCGGCACCGCGCGCACCGAGTGGACCGCCGCGCCGATCTCCACGTCGGGCCGCCCCTCGTACGCGGCGGCCAGCATCTCGGCGCGGGCCGCCCAGTCTCCGACGTCGCCGTCGCCGAAGCGCGTCTGCGGGCCCTCCAGCGGGACGCCGATGCCGCCCGTCAGGTAGCAGGCGTCGAGCAGCGCGATCCGCAGCCCCGCCTCACGCGCGGCCTGGACGAGCGCGTGCCCCATCGTGTTCGGGTCGTCGTACGGCACCCCGCCCGGCCCGTGGTGCAGGTAGTGGAACTCCCCCACGCAGGTCACCCCGGCCAGGGCCATCTCGGCGTAGACGGCTCGGGCCAGCGCCAGGTAGCCGTCGGGGTCGAGCCGGGCGGCCACCTCGTACATCCGTTCCCGCCAGGTCCAGAAGTCGCCGCTGCCCGCCTGGGTGGCTCCGCGCAACGCCCGGTGGAACGCGTGCGAGTGGGCGTTGGCCAGGCCGGGGATGGTGAGCCCGGCCAGCCGTTCGGCCCCTCCGGGCTCCCCCTGCCGGACCTGGACGACGTGCGTCCCCTCGATCTCGACGAGCACGCCCTCGGTGACTCCGCCGGGCAGCCACGCCTGCTCGCACCAGTAGGTCAGCGGCACAGGTCCTCCAGCACGGTCGCGAGCGCGGCGACTCCCGCCTCGCAGTCCGCCCGTTCGGCGTGCTCGTGCGGCGAATGGGACACGCCGGTGGGGTTGCGCACGAACACCATCGCGCTCGGCACACCCGCCGAGGCCAGGATCCCGGCGTCGTGCCCGGCTCCGGTCGGCAGGATCGGCACCGGCCCGCCGCCCTCGCTCGTGGAGCCGATCAGATCGGCGAGCCGGTCTCTCAGCGGCTCGTCGAAGTCGACCACCGGCGTCCAGGACTCCTCGCTCACCTGCGCCCCCTCTGCCAGCTCGGCCAGCTCGGTCACCAGGTCGAGGACGTCTCGTTCGGCGGCCCCTCGCGCGTCGAGCCAGGCCGAGACCAGACCGGGCACGGCGTTGGCATTGCCGGGCGAGACCCGGACCTTGCCGACGGTGGCCACGACACCGCGCCGCGCCGCCGCCTCGCGGGCCGCCAGGACCATCCGGGCGAACGGCAGCATCGGGTCGTCGCGGTCTTCCAGCCGGGTGGTGCCGGCGTGGTCGGCCCGGCCGCGGAAGTCGAACCGCCATCTGCCGTGCGGCCAGATCGCGGCCGCCACCCCGACGGGGCTGCCCTGGACGTCGAGCCCGCGCCCCTGCTCGACGTGGAGCTCGACGAAGGCGCCCACGGTGGCGAGGGTCTCGTCGTCGCGCCCGAGCGCGCGCGGGTCGCGACCGGTCCGGGTCAGGACGTCGGCCAGCGTGTCGCCCTCGTCGTCGGTCAGGCCCAGCGCCCGGCCGGGGTCGAGGACGCCGGTGAGCAGCCTCGACCCCACGCAGGGGACGCCGAACCGGGCGCCCTCCTCGTCGGTGAAGCACGCGACGCCCAGCGGCCTGCCCGGCGAGACGCCACGCTCCCTCAGCAGGTCGAGGGCGGCGAAGGCGGACACCACGCCGAGCGGGCCGTCGAACGCGCCGCCCTGCCGTACCGAGTCGAGATGGCTGCCCGTGACCACGCCGGGCTCGCGCGACGGGTCTCCCCACCAGGCCCAGAGGTTGCCGTTGCGGTCCTCGCGCAGGTCGAGCCCGCGTTTCGCCGCCTCCCCCCGGAACCACTCGCGCAGCTCCAGGTCGGCGGCCGACCAGGCGTCTCTGACGTAGCCGTTGGTGGAGGGATCACGCCCGATGTGCGCGAGTTCGTCAAGCATGGACCCACTGTAGTGAATGAATCCATTCAGCCGTCAGTTGACCGGGCCGCCGCGAGGGCGCAGGGTCAGCTCGGTCAGCTGGGCGTCGGGGCCGGCGTTGATCGCGGCCAGCACGGCCCTGGCGACGGTCTCCGGCCGCAGGTAGCGGTCGGGCTCGTACGCGCCGCCCTCGTGCTCGCGCACGGCGCGCTGCATGTCGGTGTCGACGCGGCCGGGGAAGACGCTCGTCACCCGGAGGTCGGGCTCCTCCTGGCGCAACGCGTCGGCGAACGCCCTCAGCGCGAACTTGCTCGCCGCGTAGGAGCCCCAGCCCGGGTTGGCCCGCAGCCCTGCCCCGGAGTTGACGCAGACCACGTGGCCGCCGGCCGTCCGGAGCGCGGGCAGCAGCAGCCGGGTCAGCTCGGCGACAGCGATCACGTTGAGCTCCATCGTGCGGCGCCACACGTCGGCGGGCAGCTCGGCGATCCGGCCGAGCGGGCCGATCCCGGCGCTGTGCACGAGCACGTCGACCCGCTCGACCCCCTCGACGTCGGACGGGGCCAGCTCGGTCAGCTCCACCGGCCAGGGCCGCGCGTCGGGGAACTCACCGGCCAGCTCGCTCAACGTGTGCTCGTCCCGGCCGCCCAGGATGAGGTGGTGCGTCGGCGCCAGCACCCGGGCGATCGCCTCGCCCACCCCTCGCGAAGCACCGGTGACCAGCGCCGTCGGTCGTTCACTCATGGCCGACAGCTTATGACCTTGACGTTCCGGATCCTCATGGAGTGGCGGCCTCGTGACGTACGCGCACGCGGGAGACGAGTGCCGGGCGTCGGCACTCCGTCGCTACGGCGGCTCGCCGGGGAGGAAGGTGCCGGCCTCGTCGGTCATCCGCTCGTACTCCTCCAGCCGGGCCCGGGTGCGCAGGGGCGCCGCGTCGGCCATGGCCTCCACCAGGGCCATGGCCAGGGCCAGGGGCGCCGCGTGCGAGTCGAACACCAGCCGGTCGCCCAGCGGCGCGGCGAGCACCATGTCGCCGGGAAAATCCGGCTTGTCGGTGATGACTGCCGTCTTCAGGCCCAGCTTCGCGGCGTACTCCAGCGCCTGCACCGCTTCCACCGGATACCGGGGCAGCACCACCGCCACCATCCACTCCGCCCCGGCGCGCCGCGCGGCGTGCAGCCCGTCGGCCAGCTCCGACCCGCCGTGCGTCAGCAGCCGCACGTCGGGATGGATCCGCCGCGCGTAGTAGGCGAAGGTGGTGGCCAGCCCCGACGACACCCGCAGCCCGAGCACGGGCAGCGGCTCGGTGGCGGCCAGCGACTCCCCCAGCTCGCGCAGCGGCAGGTGCGCCAGCCGGTCGCGCACCACCGTCAGGTTGCGGATCTCGTCGTCGACGGCGCTCCTCAGCACGCTCTCCTGCGGCACGTCGGGCACGCCGCCCATCACCAGCGGTCGCAACGCCTGGCGCAGCTCCGGGTAGCCGGCGAAGCCGAGCACCATGGCGAACCGGGTCACCGACGGCTGGCTCACGCCCGCCCGCTCCGCCAGCTCGACGCTGGACAGGAAGATGGCCTCGTCGAGATGCTCCGACAGGTAATGCGCGATCCTGCGCTGGACGGGCGAGAGCCTGCGCCCGGCCAGCAAGCTGTCCATCCCGCTCTGGTAGCCGCTCGTCACACGAGCTCCAACGTCACCAACTGCTGTTTCTCATCCCGTCGGCCTCAGGATTCGCGCATCGGGATGCGGACCCCGCGCTCGGCGGCCACCTCGGCGGCCTCCTCGTAGCCGGCGTCGACGTGCCGCATCACACCCGTCCCGGGGTCGTTGGTGAGCACCCGGTTGAGCTTCTCCCCGGCCAGCGCGGTGCCGTCGGCGACCGTGACCTGACCGGCGTGGATCGACCGGCCGATGCCGACGCCGCCGCCGTGGTGGATCGACACCCACGACGCGCCCGAGGCCGTGTTGAGCATGGCGTTGAGCAGCGGCCAGTCGGCGATCGCGTCGGAGCCGTCGGCCATGGCCTCGGTCTCGCGGTAGGGGGAGGCGACCGAGCCGCTGTCGAGGTGGTCGCGGCCGATCACCACGGGCGCCTTGAGCTCACCGGCCGCCACCATGTCGTTGAACCGCTCGCCCGCCCGGTCGCGCTCGCCGTAGCCGAGCCAGCAGATGCGCGCCGGCAGCCCCTGGAAGCGCACCTTCTCCCCGGCCTTCCTGATCCATCTGGCCAGCGGCTCGTTCTCGGGGAAGAGCTCCAGGATCGCCCGGTCGGTGGCGGCGATGTCGGCGGGGTCGCCGCTGAGCGCGGCCCACCGGAACGGGCCCTTGCCGGCGCAGAACAGTGGCCTGATGTAGGCGGGCACGAACCCGGGGAAGTCGAAGGCCCGCTGGTAGCCGGCCAGCCGGGCCTCGCCGCGGATGGAGTTGCCGTAGTCGAAGACCTCGGCGCCGCCGTCCTGGAAACCGACCATGGCCTCCACGTGCCGGGCCATCGACTCGCGGGCCCGCTGGGTGAACCCGGCAGGGTCCTTGTCGCGCTCGGTGGCCATGTCCTCGAAGGCCACGCCCAGCGGCAGGTACATCAGCGGGTCGTGGGCGGAGGTCTGGTCGGTGACGATGTCGATCTCGGCGCCGCGGGCCAGCAGGTCCAGCAGGGCCTCGGCGGCGTTGCCGACCACGCCGATCGACAGTGGCCTGCGGGCGTCGCGGGCCTCGTAGGCCAGCCGCAGCGCCTCGTCCAGGGACGCCGCCTGAACGTCGAGGTAGCCGTGCTCGATGCGCCGCGTGACCGAGCGGGGGTCGCAGTCGACGCAGACGGCGACGCCGCCGTTCATGGTGACCGCGAGCGGCTGCGCGCCGCCCATGCCGCCGAGGCCGGCGGTCAGCGTGATGGTGCCGGCCAGCGACCCGCCGAAGCGCTTGGCGGCGACCGCCGCGAACGTCTCGTACGTGCCCTGCAGGATGCCCTGGGTGCCGATGTAGATCCACGAGCCCGCGGTCATCTGGCCGTACATGGTCAGCCCGGCCGCCTCCAGCCGCCGGAACTCCTCCCAATTGGCCCAGTCGGGCACCAGGTTGGAGTTGGCGATGAGCACCCTGGGCGCCCACTCGTGCGTGCGGAAGACGCCGACCGGGCGGCCCGACTGGACGAGCAGCGTCTCGTCGCCCTCCAGCGTGGTGAGCGTCCTGATCAGCGCGTCGTACGACGGCCAGTCGCGGGCCGCCCGGCCCGAGCCGCCGTAGACGACCAGCTGCTCGGGGTGCTCGGCGACCTCCGGGTCCAGGTTGTTCTGGAGCATCCGGAGCGCGGCCTCCTGCGGCCACCCCTTGGCGGTGATCGTCGTGCCTCGCGGCGCGCGCACGGTGCGGCTCATGCGTCCTCCTGAATGAACACATTCATCTACGTCTCTGGCAGAGTACAACTCCTCACGTCACGGGGAAGTGGGTGGTGGTCCGTCCTCACGTCACGAGGAACTGGGTGGCCGCCAGCTCGCGGTAGAGCTCGTCCTGGCCGATCAGCTCCTCGTGGGTGCCGACGGCCCGCACCCCGCCCGCGTCCATGACCACGATGCGGTCGGCGTTGGTCACCGTCGACAGCCGGTGGGCGATGACGAGGACCGTGGTCTCCGCCGCCACCTCCGCGATGACCTCGCGCAGCCGTAACTCGTTGACCGCGTCGAGCTGGGAGGTGGCCTCGTCGAGCAGGAGCAGCCGGGGCTTGCGCAGCAGCGCCCTGGCGATCGCGACCCGCTGCCGCTCGCCGCCCGACAGCAGCACGCCGCGGTGACCGACGGCGGTGTCGAGCCCCTCCGGCAGCCTGGCCACCAGGTCGTCGAGGCGGGTGCGGGTGAGCGCGCGGCGCAGCTCCTCGTCGGTGGCGTGCCGGGCGGCGAAGAGGAGGTTCTCCCTGAGGGTGCCCGCGAGCACCGGGGCGTCCTGCTCGACGTAGCCCAGAGCGCCGCGCAGCTCACCGAGGGGCCAGTCGCGGATGTCACGCCCGCCGACCGTGATCGTGCCCTCCTGGTGCTCGTAGAAGCGTTCGAGCAGGGCGAACACGGTGGACTTGCCCGCGCCTGACGGCCCGACGAGCGCCGTCAGCCCGCCGGGCGGCACCTCGAAGCCGACTCCGTCGTGCACGAGCGGCCGGTCGTCGCCGTACCTGAAGACCACGTTCTCGAACCGCACGCCCACGGGCTCGGCCGAGGCGGGGGGCGGCACCTCGACGGTCTCGCCGGGCAGGTTCTCGATCTCCCTGATCCGCGTCATCGCGGCCAGGCCCTGCTGCAGCTGCACCGCGCCCTCGACCAGCTGGCCGATCGGCGCGACCAGGTAGAACAGGTAGAGCAGGAACGCGATCAGCGACGACACCTCGAGCGCGCCCGAGGCGACCCGCGCGCCGCCCACGGCGAGCACGCACAGGAACGCGATCTGCACCGCCATCCAGGTCGCCACTCCGGCCAGCGAGGTCCATCCGGCCACCTGCAGGCCGCGGTCACGGGCGCGCACGGCGGCCTCGCCGACCACGCCGATCTCGCGCGCCTCGGCCCCGCTGGCCTTGACCGTGCGATAGGACTGCAGGGCCCGGTCGAGCACCGCGCCCATCTCGCCCACGGCCTCCTGGGCCTCCTTCTGCGCCCGCTGGATCCTGGGCATGATCAACCCGACCAGCCCGCCGATCACCACCACCACGAGCAGCGTGACCAGCAGCAGCACGCCGTCCATGGCGGCCATCATGACGATCGCCCCGACCAGCATGAACACCGAGCCGACCGAGCCCACGATCCCGTTGGTCAGTACGGACCGCAGCAGCGTCGTGTCACCGGTCACCCGCGACAGCAGGTCGCCGGGCTTGAGCCGGTCCACGTCGGCCACCCTGAGCCTGAGCATCCGGTCGACGAGCCTGCGCCGGGCGCCGAGCACGATGCCCTCGCCGGTGCGTTCCATCAGGTAGTTGCCTCCGGCCGAGACCACCGCTCCGACGAGCACGGCGACGGTCAGCCCGATGAGGGGCCCGGCCATCGACGTGTCCTGGCCGAAGGCGTCCACGACGTACTTGGCCAGCAGCGGCATCGATAATCCGGCCGCCGACCCGATCAGGCCCAGCAGCCCGCCGATCAGCAGAATCCTGCGATGCGGACGGATGTGGGCGAGCAGCTCCTTGATCACTGTTTCCCCTCTCACGACGAATCCCCGAACCCCCAACGATCGGCAGATACCGATCCGCACCGGTCAACCTAGATTGACGACCTGAGTATGTCAACTTCGGTTGACCTCTCATCCTCGCGGAGGAGACCGACATCCGCCGGGCCCGCTGCGACGAATAGGGCGTCGAGGAACCCGGCCGGGACCTCTCGAAACCGATCAGCCCTTCGAAAGGACCGAACATGGAGCTCCGGATCAACCGGCGCGCTCTGGTCGGACTCGGCGTCGCGGCGGCACTGACCGCCTCCTCGTTCGCCGTGCTCCGCACCGACACCGGCGCCGCCTCCTCGCACCGCGAGGCTCCGGCGATCCTGGCCGACCCGCTCAACGACAACACCGACGTGTACGCGTTCGTCAGCCCGGACAAGGCCGACACGGTGACGCTGCTGGCCAACTGGATCCCGTTCCAGGAACCCAACGGCGGCCCGAACTTCTACCCGTTCGCCACCAGGTCGCGCTACAACATCAAGATCGACAACGACGGCGACGCCAAGCCCGACATCACCTACCAGTGGACCTTCCGCGACGAGGACCGGCGCGGCACCACCACGTTCCTCTACAACAACGGCCCCGTCACCTCGCTCGACGACCAGAACCTGCTCTACCGCCAGCGCTACACCCTGAAGAGGATCACTCCGGGCGGCAGCAAGACCCTGGTCTCCAACGGCATCGTGGCGCCGAGCAACGTGGGCCCCGCCTCCATGCCCGACTACGGCACGCTCAGGAAGCAGGCCATCACCGACCTGCCCGACGGCGGCAAGACGCTCGCCGGACAGTCCGACGAGGCGTTCTTCCTCGACCTGCGCGTGTTCGACCTGCTGTACGGCGGCGACCTGTCCGAGGTCGGCCAGGACACCACCAGGGGCTACAACGTCAACACCCTGGCCGTCCAGGTGCCCGCCTCCGACCTCGCGCTCAAGGGCGACCCCAAGCGCAACCCGGTGATCGGCGTCTGGTCGACCACCGACAAGCAGGGCCCCAAGGGTTTCGTCCAGGTCTCCCGCCTGGGCAACCCCCTGGTCAACGAGGTCGTGGCGCCCGCCGGCCTGAAGGACGCGTTCAACGCGCTACCGCCCGCCAAGGACGCCGACGTGCCGGCCCTGGTCAAGCGGGTCACCGACCCCGAGGTGGCCAGACTGCTGGAGTCCATCTACGGGATCAAGGCACCCGCCACGCCCCGCGACGACCTGTTCGAGATCTTCCTGACCGGCATCGCCAAGGGCAACGGGCCGATCATGGCGGACCTCAACTCGCAGACCCTCAACAAGGACGCCGGCAAGCTGCGTCCCGCCGAGATGCTGCGGCTCAACATGTCGATCCCGCCCACCAAGGACCCCAACAGGCTCGGCGTGCTGGCCGGCGACCTGCAGGGCTTCCCGAACGGCCGACGCCTGTCGGACGACGTGGTGGACATCGAGCTCCAGGCCCTGGCCGGGGCCGCGCGGTCCGGCAAGCTCGTCCCCGGGCTGACGGACAAGGTGGACAAGAACGACAAGCCCTTCCTGGCGACGTTCCCGTACATCCCGCTCCCCAGCAACGTCGCGGTCAACCAGCGCTGACCCCGTGACCGGCCGGCTCCCTCTCCTTGCCGGCCGGTCTCCCCCGCGGCGGGTCCCGTCTCTCCTTTCCCGCCGCCTCACCGGCCGGCCGGCCGTGCACCCCGTCGCGGCCGGCCGGCCTCTTCGACCCTCGGACCGTTCGGAGCCCTCGATGCGATCGCTCGTCCTCGCCTGCGGCGTGGTCCTGGCCGGCGCGCTGGCCTTCACCGTCGTCGCGGTGTCCGCGCCCGAGCAACGCCAGGAGCAGCAGGCGGCGCCCTTCACCGAAACGCTGCAGGCCCGCCTCAAGCGCCTGCCCGGCGACTACCGCGGCTGGGCCCGGCTCGGCACGGAGTACGTCGACCAGACCAGGATCACCGGCGACCCCTCCTTCTACGCCAAGGCCGAGGGCGCTCTGGCCACCGCCGCCCGGCTGGCTCCCGAGGACGACACCGTGCTGACCGGCCAGGCGGTGCTCGCCGCCGGCCGCCACGAGTTCGCCGACGCCGCCCGGCTCGCGAACCGCGCCCTCCACGTCAACCCCTACAGCGCGACCGCGCACGGCGTGCTCGCCGACGCGAAGACGCAACTCGGCGACCTGAGCGGAGCCGAGAAGGCCGTGAACAGGATGCTGAGCCTGCGCCCCGGCGTGCCCGCGTTCGCCCGCGCGTCCTACGCGGCCGAACTGCGCGGCGACCGGGACGCGGCCCGCCGGCTCCTGCTGGACGCCGAAGCCGACGCCTTCCTGCCCGCCGACCGCGCCTTCGCCCGCCACTACCTGGGCGAACTGGCCCTGCACTCCGGCGACCTGCGCGCGGCCGGCGACTGGTACGGCCAGGCCCTGCGGGCGTACCCGGCCTACACCCCCGCCCTCGCCGGCCAGGCGAAGGTCGCGGCGCTCGGCGGGCGGCTGACCGAGGCCCTCACCCTCTACGACCAGGTCGTCCAGCGGCTGCCCCTGCCCCAGTACCTGATCGAGCAGGGCGAGACCAGGATCAAGGCGGGCCTGACGGCCGACTGGACACTGCTGCGGGCCCAGCGCGAGCTGCTGCGGGAGGCCGGCGTGCGCGACGACCTCACCTGGGCCGAGTTCGAGGCCGACCACGGCGACCCGGCGCTGGCCGTACGGCATGCCAGGGCGGAGTACGCCCGCAACCCCAACCTGGTCGCCGCCGACGTCCTCGCCTGGGCCCTGTTCCAGGACGGACAGCCGCGCGCCGCGCTGCGGTACGCGAAGGAGGCCACCGCGACCGGCTGGCACCACCCGCTGCTCACCTATCACCGGGCGCGGATCGAGCGGGCGCTGGGGCTGCCCGCGCGCGTCGACCCGGGCTTCGACCCGTCCCTGCCCGCCCTGGCGAGGTTCTCATGACTCCTCTCCAGGGCCGCGGCCCGAAATCTCCAGCAAAGGAGATCCGATGAGACTGATCCGGCTGGGCCTGCTCGCCGTCCTCGCGGGTCTGGTGCTGTCGCTGTCGGCGGCGGTCGTGTTCGTCGCGGCGGCGCGGGCGGACTCCGGGTCCGCCACGCTGCGGGAGGCCGGCGTCGGGGCCACCGAGGGCGGGCGCCTGGCCCATCCGCTGGGCAACTTCACCGTCAACCACTACAACGGGCTGCGGCTGCGCGCCGCCGAGGTGCGGAACACCGCCGTGGTGGACGCGGCGGAGCTGCCGACGCTGCAGGCCAAGCCCGAGGTGGACGGCTCGTACGCGGCCCGCAGGTGCGCCGCGCTGGCCGCCGCCCAGCGCCTCACGGTCGACGGCACGGCGGCGCCATGGCGGGTGGCCCGCTCGGCCCACGTCTACGCGCCCGGCCAAGGTGGCCTGGAGATCAGCCGGTTGACCTGCGAGCTCATCGCCGATGTCCGGCCGGCCGGGACCGTGGAGTTCGCCGACGCCTTCGAACAGGACCGGATCGGCTGGCGGGAGATCACCGCCGTCGGCGACGGCGTCCGGCTGGCGCGCTCGTCGGTGCCCTCGGCCAGCGTGAGCGACGAACTGCGCCGCTACCCCGACGACCTGCTGGCCGACCCGCTCGACCAGCGGGCCGCCACGCTGACCGTCGCCTCCCCCGGTTCCTCCCTCGGTTCGTCCCAAGGTGCCCCGAGTGGCTCGGACGCTCCGGACGCGCCCGGCGGCGGCACCAGCGGGGGGATCAGTGGCGAGATCTCGGTGGGCGGCCCGATCGGCGACGCCCTGGCGGCCCTGGACCGGACGTTCACCGCGCTGATCGGCTCCGACCGGCTCACCGCGCCGCTCGGACTGCTGGCCCTGGGCCTCGCGGTGGTGCTCGGCGCCGGCCACGCGCTGATCCCCGGGCACGGCAAGACCATCATGGCCGCCTACCTGGCCGGGCGGCGGGGACGGCCTCGTGACGCGGTCGTGGTGGGCGCCACGGTGACGGCCACCCACACGGCCGGGGTGCTGGTGGTGGGGCTGCTGCTCAGCGCGTTCACGGCGCTGGCCGGCGAGTCGGTGCTGGCCTGGCTGGGGGTGGCGAGCGGCCTGCTGATCGCCGTCATCGGCCTCCGCCTCCTCAAGTCCGCCCGCAACGGCACCCACGCCCACGGCCATGGGCACGGGCACGGGCACGGGCACGGACACGGGCACGGACACGGACACGGGCACGGACACGGACATGGGCACGGGCATGTCTTCGGGGGTGGTGACAGGCACGAGCGTGGGCGAGGTGGGCTGGTCGGGCTCGGGGTCGCGGGCGGGCTGGTGCCCAGCCCGTCGGCGCTGATCGTGCTGCTGGGAGCGATCGCACTGGGCCGTACCTGGTTCGGGGTCGCACTCGTCACCGCGTACGGCGTCGGCATGGCGGCGACGCTCACCGTCACGGGCCTGCTGCTGGTCAAACTGGTCGACCGGCTGGAACGCGGGGCCGCGGCCGGGCGCGGCCTGGCGACGCGCCTGTCGGGGCTCGCCCCCCTGGGCACGGCCGCAATGGTGATCCTTCTGGGCGCCGGCCTCGCCCTCCGCTCCGTGGCCTCCCTCTGACCGTGCCCGCCAGCCGAAGAGGCACGATGAGCTTCAGTCGATGTCGGGCAGGTCGGGATCGTCGTAGTCGATGTCGCCCTCCTCGGCCCGCCGCAGCTTGATGTCCTCGGCCCACGCGGCGGCGAAACTCCGGACCTCCCGGATGCGGTCCTCGTCCAGCCCGTACGCCTCGAACTCCTCGTCGGCGATGGAGTCGACGAACTCCAGTCGCATGACGAGCTCCCGCAGGGAGAACAGCTCGTTGTGCGAGCGGGCCAGGCGTTCGAGGTCGCGGAAGGAATAGTGGTGGGCCACGGCGGCGACGTCGATGAAGTCCTGGGCGAGGCCCCTCTCGTGCAGGGCGCGCATCCTGAGGCCCACCGCCTCGTCGAGGCCGATCGGCTCGGGCAGCGACTGCTCGCTCCCGTCCCCTCGCAAAGGAAGCGACATGTCCTAAGTATGCCGATCTCGCCGCCTGCTGGACGGCAGATCATGGCGCCCCGAGAGGAACTCCTGGAAAGCGATCTTCGCTCGGATGGCCGGTCGCCGCCACCGCTCCTCCCGGTGCACGGCCGTCGCCATCTTACGCGGTGAGCCCTTCGCGAAGAACCAGTAGGCCCACGGCGACCCGGGCCGCGCCAGGCGTACCGCTCCGACGATCAGCAGGACCGGCAGGAACAGCCCGACCATCCCCGTCCAGATCTTGCCCTTGAGCAGCGTGACGACGGCCAGCAGCAGGTTGGCCACGATCAGCACCGCGGGGTTGAGCCAGGAGCCGTAGTCCCAGATGAGCGGCCGGAGGCCGATGAGCAGCAACCCTGTGACGGCGACCGCGATGAACACCGCGTCGACGGAGGCGCGGCCGTCCTCCTCCCAGTAGACGTCGTGCAGGTGCAGGATCAGCGCGAACTCGTCGAGCACGAGCGCCGCCCCGACGCCGAACACCGACGCCGCGATGGCGTAGCCGGCCTGTGAGGCGGACGAGAGGACGAGCCCGGCGACGCCGCCGCCCAGCATGAGCACGACGCCGAACACCACGTGGTGGATGTGCATCTCGCCGACGCTGACGTCGCGGAACCAGCCGACCTTGGCCCGGATCAGCCGGACGTTGACGCGGGTGGCGATGAAGGCGACGATCAGCGCGACGAAGAAACAGAACAGCGGCAGCCGTCCTGTCGAAATGATGCTGTGCTGGAACCAATCCCCCATGACCTTGCTCTCGATGCTACGAGGTCGGCCGCCCCACCTCGCACCGCAGCGGCCGCATCTTGTTCAGGAGCCGTCCGGTCAGGAGGCGTCCGGTCAGGAGAGGAACCCGCGCAGGAGGGCGGCGGTTCCCTCCAGATGCTCGGACACCGCGCGGCGGGCGGCCTCGGAGTCGCCCGCGAGGATGGCGGCCACGATGGCCTCGTGCTGGATGGCGGAGTGGTCGAGGTTCGCCTGGAGCATCGGGATGGCGTTGAGCAGGTCGCTGACCCGCAGGCGGGCGTCGGCGCAGGCGGTGGCCAGCAGCGACGAGCCCGTGAGCTCGGCGACGGACAGGTGGAAGGCGGTGTCGAGCCGCCGGTAGTCCTCGACGCCGGCCTCGTTGACGTCCGCGAGCCGGCGGCACAGCAGGTCGCGCTGGTCGCCGGTGAGCGGGCCCGCGGCGAGCACCGCGGCGGCGCCGCACTCCACGGCCATCCGGAAGGTCAGCGCGTCGGCCAGGTCGTCCGTGCCCATGTCGGCGACGACCCGGCGCAGGTCACCGGTGTCGGGCCGGGGCGGGACATAGGTGACGAACGCGCCGCCGTAGCGGCCTCGCCGTACGTCGAGGTAGTCGGCCTCCTGGAGGGCGCGGATGGCCTCGCGCAGGGTGACGCGGCTGATGCCGAGCTGGACGGCGAGCTCGCGCTCGGGGGGCAGTTTCTCGCCCGGCCCGACCACGCCCAGTTTGATCGCCTGGAGGAGGCGTTCCACGGTCTCCTCGAAGGCGTTGCCCGCCCTGACCGGGCGCAACACTGTCATCAAACGCGCCGAATCGTCCAAGGTGTCCTCAGGTCTTGACAAGCGATCCCACGATGCACATCAATGGTCTGACACTAGCCCAATCAACGGGAAAGCGCCTTAGACCGGATCGGAGCCACGATACGTGAGCGAACGAGTCAGTCCCGGATTCCTCACCGTCGACGAGCTGCGCGACGAGGTCACGGCCGGGCGGATCGACACCGTTCTGCTCGCGCTCGCCGACATGCAGGGCAGGCTGCAGGGCAAGCGCCTGTCCGCGCGCTACTTCCTGGAGGAGGTGCTGCACCACGGCGCTGAGGGGTGCAACTACCTGCTCGCCGTGGACGTCGACATGAACACGGTCGCCGGCTACGCGATGTCGTCCTGGGAGCGCGGCTACGGCGACTTCGTGATGAGGCCCGACCTGTCGACGCTGCGCCGGGTGCCGTGGCTGGAGGGCACCGCCCTGCTGATGGCCGACCTGGCCTGGGAGAGCGGCGAGGACGTGTCCGCCTCGCCGCGCCAGATCCTGCGCGGGCAGCTCGCCCGGCTGGCCGACCGGGGGATGGCCGCCTACGTCGGCACCGAGCTGGAGTTCGTCGTCTACGACGACAGCTACGAGGACGCCTGGCGGCGCGGCTACCGCGACCTGACCCCGGCCAACCTCTACAACGTCGACTACTCCCTGCTCGGCACCTCCCGCGTCGAGCCGCTGCTGCGCCGGATCAGGCTCGGCATGGAGGGGGCGGGCCTGTACGTCGAGTCGGCCAAGGGCGAGTGCAACCTGGGCCAGCACGAGATCGCCTTCCGCTTCGACGAGGCGCTGCGCACCTGCGACAACCACTCGATCTACAAGAACGGCGCCAAGGAGATCGCCGCTCAGGAGGGCAGGTCGATCACCTTCATGGCCAAGCCCGACCAGCGCGAGGGCAACTCCTGCCACATCCACATCTCACTGCGCGCCGGGGACGGCGAGCCGGTCATGGCGGGCCCGGGGCCGTACGGGCTGTCCGAGCTGGGCGCCCGGTTCATCGCCGGCCAGCTGGCCTGTCTGCGCGAGCTCACTCTCCTGTACGCGCCGAACATCAACTCCTACAAGCGTTTCGTGCCCGGCAGTTTCGCCCCGACCGCGGTCAAATGGGGCGTGGACAACCGCACCTGTTCGCTCCGCCTGGTGGGCCACGGGCCGTCGCTGCGGGTGGAGAACCGGGTGCCCGGCGGCGACGTCAACCCGTACCTCGCGGTCGCGGCGCTCGTCGCGGCCGGGCTGCGCGGCATCGACGAGCGGCTCGCGCTGGAGGACGCCTTCGAGGGCAACGCCTACGCCTCGGGAGCCGAGACGGTGCCGACGACGCTGCGCGACGCGCTGGCCTTGTGGGAGGGGTCGAAGCTGGCCCGCGAGACGTTCGGCGAAGATGTGGTGGAGCACTATGCGAACAACGCCCGGGTGGAGCTGGCCGCGTACGACGCGGCGGTGACCGACTGGGAGCTGTTCCGCGGATTCGAGAGAATGTGACGGGGGCATGAAGATCATCAATCCGGCGACGGAAGAGGTCGTCGCCGAGGTGGAGCTGGCCGGCGCGGCCGAGGTCGACCGGGCGGTGGCGGTGGCCCGGCGGGCCTGCGCGACCTGGCGCGAGGTGTCGCCCGGTGACCGGGCCCGGCTGCTGCGCGCGTTCGCCGGCCTGGTCGACGCGCACCGCGAGGAGCTGGCCCTGCTGGAGGTCGCCAACGCGGGCCACCCGATCGGCAACGCCCGCTGGGAGGCCGGCGCCGTCCGCGACGTGCTGCACTTCTACGCCGGGGCGCCCGAGCGCAACCACGGCAGGCAGATTCCGGTGCCCGGCGGCGTCGATGTCACGTTCCAGGAGCCCCTGGGCGTGGTCGGCGTGATCGTGCCGTGGAACTTCCCCATGCTGATCATGAGCTGGGGCGTCGCCCCGGCGCTGGCGGCGGGCAACACGGTGATCGTGAAGCCCGCCGAATGGACTCCGCTGACCGCGCTGAGGCTGGCCGAGCTGGCCTTGGCGGCGGGCCTCCCCGAGGGGGTGCTCCAGGTCCTGCCTGGAGCAGGGGAGGTGGCGGGAGCCCGCCTGGTCGAGCACCCCGACGTGGCCAAGATCGTGTTCACCGGCTCCACCGAGGTGGGCAAGGAGATCGCGGCGAAGGCCGCTGCCCAGGTCAAACGGGTCACGCTGGAGCTGGGCGGCAAGTCGGCGAACATCGTTTTCGCCGACTCAGACCTGGAGAAGGCGGCGAAAGCCGCTCCCTACGCCGTCTTCGACAACTCCGGACAGGACTGCTGTGCCCGGTCCCGGCTGCTCGTCCAGGCCGAGGTCTACGACGACTTCCTCCAGCGGCTCAGCGCGGCCGTGACCGGCATCAGAGTCGGGGACCCGCTCGACGAGAGCACCGAGATGGGGCCGCTGGTCAGCGCCGAGCACCTGGCCCGGGTGCGCGGCTTCGTCGACGGGACGCCCTACCTGCAGGGCTCGTGCCCGTCCGGCAAGGGCTACTGGTTCCCGCCGACCGTGCTCACCTCGCGGCTCACCGACCGCGCCTTCACCGAGGAGATCTTCGGTCCGGTGGTGTCGGTGGTGCCGTTCGCCGACGAGGCGGAGGCCGTACGGATCGCCAACGACACCCGCTACGGGCTGAGCGGCTCCATCTGGACCCGAGACGTCGGGCGGGCGCTGCGCGTCGCGCGCGCCGTCGAGGCCGGTGCGTTGTCGGTCAACTCCAACTCCTCGGTGCGCTACTGGACACCGTTCGGCGGCTTCAAGGAGTCCGGTCTCGGCCGGGAGCTCGGCCCGGACGCCCTCACCGCGTTCACCGAGACCAAGAACGTCTTCATCTCAACGGACTGACATCGGCCCGCCTCGACCAGCGGGCGATCCACCTCAACGGAGTGACATCTATGCAGCGTTTGCGGGACCGCGTCGCCGTCATCACCGGCGCGGGCAGCGGCATCGGGCTGGCCACCGCCCACCGGTTCGCCGAGGAGGGCGCCAAGGTGGTCTGCGCCGACGTCGACGCCGAGGCGGGCGCCAAGGCCGCGACCGAGGTCGGCGGGCTGTTCGTCCGAGCGGACGTGACCAGCGACGACGACGTGGCGCGGATGTACCAGACGGCGTTCGACACCTACGGCTCCGTGGACATCGCGTTCAACAACGCCGGCATCTCGCCGCCCGACGACGACTCGATCCTGGAGACCGGGATCGACGCCTGGCGGCGGGTGCAGGAGGTCAACCTGACCAGCGTCTACCTGTGCTGCAAGCACGTGATCCCCTACATGCGCCGGCAGGGCAAGGGCTCGATCATCAACACGGCGTCGTTCGTGGCGGTCATGGGGTCGGCGACGTCGCAGATCTCCTACACCGCCTCCAAGGGCGGGGTGCTGGCGATGTCGCGCGAGCTGGGCGTGCAGTTCGCCCGCGAGGGCATCCGGGTCAACGCCCTGTGCCCCGGGCCGGTCAACACGCCGCTGCTGCGGGAGCTGTTCGCCAAGGACCCGGAGCGGGCGCAGCGCCGCCTGGTGCACGTGCCCGTCGGCCGCTTCGCCGAGGCTGCCGAGATCGCGGCGGCGGTGGCGTTCCTGGCCAGCGATGACGCGTCGTTCATCACGGGCTCGGAGTTCCTGGTCGACGGCGGCATCTCCAGCGCCTACGTCACGCCGCTGTAGTGGGCGGGATCACGCGGCGTCCGGTCATCGGGATCACGACCTACGTCGAGCCGGCGCGCTACACCGTGTGGGATCTGCCGGTCGCGCTGCTGCCGTACATGTACGTGGAGCAGGTGACGGCGGCGGGCGGCCAGCCGGTGCTGCTGCCGCCGGCCGGTGAGCCGGCCTCGCTGGTGGGCCGGCTCGACGGGCTCATCCTGGCCGGCGGGGGCGACATCGACCCCGCGCGGTACGGCCAGGCCGAGCAGCCAACCACCGGCTACATCCGGAAATTTCGGGACGAGGCCGAATTTGCGGTGATGGAGGCGGCCCTGGAAGCCCGGCTGCCGTTCCTGGGCATCTGCCGGGGCCTCCAGGTGCTGAACGTGGCGCTCGGCGGCACCCTCCACCAGCATCTCCCCGACGTGGTCGGCCACACCGGGCACTCCCCCTCGCCCGGCCACTTCGGCGAGCTCCCGGTGCGCCCCGTCCCCGGCACCCGGGTGGCCAAGGCCCTGGGTGACGGCCCCGTCGACGTCCCCCACTATCACCACCAGGCCATCGACCGCCTCGCCCCGGAGCTCACCGTCACGGCCACGGCCGGCGACGGCATCATCGAGGCGGTGGAGCTCGACACGCACGACTTCGCCGTGGCCGTCCAGTGGCATCCGGAGGCGGCCACGGACCGCGTCCTGTTCGAGGCCCTGGTCGCGGCCTGCTGACGGGCGGGCGGGCCTCGCCCGCCCGCATGGGATCCGACGGGGCCGGGACGCGACAACACCACCGTCCCGGCACTAGGCTTGCGGACATCACCGACAAAACCGTGCGGGAGAGCGCCCTGACCGCCATCCAGGGCCCCTGAAGGAGCAAGCCCTCCCCGCGAACCTCTCAAGGCAAAGGACCGCACGGACGAGGTGACCTCTGGAAAGCAGGTCCCGCGCGGCCTCGCCGAAGGTGAAAGTCCGGGCAAATCCTGGGCGAAGCTCTCAGGCATCGATGACAGAGGGGGAGGATCCTGGCATCCGACCCTGCCCTGAGGTGCGACCTATGTCCCGACCGACACCGCTGCGAGACGTTCACGAGAGTCTCGGCGCGACCCTGACCGACTTCGCCGGCTGGCTCATGCCGCTCCGCTACGGCAGCGAGTCCGCCGAGCACAACGCCGTCCGGCAGGCGGCCGGGCTGTTCGACCTGTCGCACATGGGCGAGATCTTCGTGACCGGCCCCCAGGCGGCCGAGGCGCTCGACTACGCGCTGGTCGGGCAGCTGTCGGCGCTCACGCCCGGCCGGGCCCGCTACACCATGATCGTCAACGAGCGGGGCGGCGTGCTCGACGACCTCATCGTCTACCGGCTGGGCGACGAGGAGTTCATGGTGGTGGCCAACGCCTCCAACTACGAGAAGGTCGCGGCGGAGCTGACGGACCGCGCCAAGCCGTACGACGCGGTGGTGGAGGACCGTTCGGAGCAGTACGCGCTGATCGCCGTGCAGGGGCCGCGCGCCCAGGAGATCCTCGCCACGCTCACCGACGCCGACCTCGCCGGGCTCAAGTACTACGCGGGCCTGCCCGGCCTGGTCGACGGCCGGGAGGCGCTGATCGCCCGCACCGGCTACACCGGCGAGGACGGCTTCGAGCTGTTCGTGGCCGCCCAGGACGCAGTGCCGCTCTGGCAGGCCCTGACCGTGGCGGGTGAGCCGTACGGACTGCTGCCCGCGGGGCTGTCCAGCCGCGACACGCTCCGGCTGGAGGCCGGGATGCCGCTCTACGGCAACGAGCTGGGCCCGGAGCTCACCCCGTTCGACGCGGGACTGGGCAGAGTGGTGAAATTCGACAAGCCGGGCGACTTCGTCGGCAGGTCGGCACTGGAGGCGGTCAAGGACACCCCGCCCCGGCGCCGGCTCGTCGGCCTGGTCGCGCGTGGCCGCCGGGTCCCCCGCCACGGGTACCCGGTCACCAAGGACGGTGCCGTCGTCGGCGAGGTCACCAGCGGGGCGCCTTCCCAGACCCTGGGCAAGCCCATCGCGCTGGCCTACGTCGACACCGGGGCCGAAGCAGGTCTGGCCGTGGACATCCGGGGCAGCCATGAACCAGTGGACCTGGTGGAGCTGCCCTTCTACAGGAGGAACAAGTGAGCAACATCCCTGACGACCTGAGCTACACCAAGGAACACGAGTGGGTGGCCGGGCTGGACGACGGCATCACGGTGACGGTCGGCATCACCGCGTACGCGGCGGAGGCCCTTGGTGACGTCGTCTACGTGCAGCTCCCGGAGGCGGGCGCCAGCATCGCGGCCGGTGACTCCGTCGGCGAGGTGGAGTCGACCAAGTCCGTGAGCGAGATCTACGCCCCCGTGGGCGGCGAGATCGTCGAGGTCAACCAGGCCATCGTGGACGACCCGTCGCTGGCCAACAGTGACCCCTATGGCGAGGGCTGGATGTTCCGGGTGCGCGTCGAGGGCGACCCCGAGGACCTGCTGTCCGCCGAGGAATACACAGCGCTCACCTCAGGCGAGTCCTGACCGTCCGCCGGGGCCCTGCCGGGCCCCGGCCCTGCTGAGAGGCGCATCTCCATGGCGATCAGCGTCTTCGACCTCTTCAAGATCGGCATCGGCCCGTCGAGCTCCCACACGGGCGGCCCGATGGCCGCCGCGCACAGGTTCGCCCGCGGCCTGCACGACGACGGCCTGCTGCCGCGGACGTCTCGCGTCGACGCCATCCTGTACGGCTCCCTCGGCCTGACCGGCAAGGGCCACGGCAGCGACAAGGCCGTCCTGCTGGGCCTGTCGGGCGAGAAGCCCGAGCTGGTGGACGTCGACGGCATCGACGCCCGGCTCGCGGAGATGCGCGACTCCGGCACGGTCAAGCTGTACGGCACACGGGAGATCCCGTTCGTGGTCGGCGAGAACCTGGTCTTCGAGCGGAAGATCTCGCTGCCCGAGCACCCCAACGGCATGCGCTTCACCGCCTACACCGACTCCGGCGAGCCGCTGCGCGAGAAGGTCTACTTCTCGGTCGGCGGCGGCTTCGTGGTGGACGAGAACGCCACCGGCGCCGACCGGATCAAGCCGGACGACACCGTGCTGCCCTACCCGTTCACGACCGGCGAGGAGCTGCTCAAGCACTGCACCGCCACCGGCCTGTCGATCTCCGCCCTGATGATGGAGAACGAGAAGGCGTTCGGCCGCACCGAGGACGAGATCCGCGCCGAGATCCTGCGGCTGTGGCAGGTCATGTCCGAGTGCGTGCGGCGCGGCATCTCCAAGGAGGGCGTGCTGCCGGGCGGCCTCAAGGTCAAGCGGCGCGCCAACCAGCTGCACCGCCGCCTGCAGACCGAGGCGTCGGAGACCGACCCGCTGCGCGCGCTCGACTGGGTGTCGCTGTTCGCGCTGGCCGTCAACGAGGAGAACGCCGCCGGCGGCCGCATCGTCACCGCTCCCACCAACGGCGCCGCCGGCATCATCCCGGCCGTGCTGACCTACTACTCCCGCTTCGTCCCGTCGGCCGACGACGAGGGCGTGGTCCGCTTCCTGCTCACGGCGGCGGCGATCGGCGTGCTGTTCAAGGAGAACGCCTCCATCTCGGGGGCCGAGGTCGGCTGCCAGGGCGAGGTCGGCTCGGCCTGCTCGATGGCGTCGGCCGGCCTGACGGAGGTGCTCGGCGGCACGCCCGAACAGGTGGAGAACGCCGCCGAGATCGGCATCGAGCACAACCTCGGCCTGACCTGCGACCCCATCGGCGGCCTCGTCCAGATCCCGTGCATCGAGCGCAACGCGGTCGCCTCCATCAAGGCCATCACCGCGGCCCGCATCGCGCTGCGCGGCGACGGACGTCACTTCGTCGCCCTCGACAAGGCCATCAAGACGATGCGCGACACCGGGCGCGACATGCTCGACAAGTACAAGGAGACGTCCCGCGGCGGCCTGGCCGTCAACGTCATCGAGTGCTGACGGCCCGGTCACCGGTTCGAGCTGTCGTGGCACCCGTCAGGGCAGGGCCGGCACGGCCGGCGGGGAGTCGGTCCAGCCGGACTCGACCAGCTTGCTGGTCTTGATCACGAGCTGCTCTTTCGGGTACGTGGCCGTGTCGTCCTGTGACAGCAGCGCCATCCTGCCGGTGTCCACGATCAGTCTCACCTTGATGGGGACCGTGCCCTTCCCGCCCGGCCTGTCGATCAGGAGGATCGTGCCGGATCTGCCCAGTTTGTCCTTCGCGTTGCCCTCAGCGCGCACGCCCGGCATCGTCAGCAGCGCCTGGTAGGCCGCGACGCGGACCTCCTTCGGAGCGGGAAGGTCGTACAGGATCTCAGGCAGGGCCGAGAGCCAGTTGCCGCCGATGGAGTTCTCGCGGCCGACCCGGCCCGCCTCCGCGACCCAGGCCTTCAGGCGGTCCGGGTCGGCGGGCAGTCGCTGGACCTCGTCGTACGTCAGCCACTGCTCCGCGAAGAAGAACGAGTTCGGCGGCGGCGCCTGGTCCACGCGGCCCTTGGCGGGCTGGGTGGACAACTTCACGGTCTTGCCGTCGATCGATTCGGTCCACTTGGTGGGCGAGCCGTCGCGCTGCCACGCCTTCTTGTCCGCCGCGCTCTTCGGCAGCGACCCCAGCTCCCGGTACCCGGACCACGACCTGCCGTCGGGCGCGGTCCACCTCTCCGTGATCTCCTGCTGGAGCAGCGAGTAGGGGTGCGACTTGGTGCCGAACCGCCAGGGGTGGGTGGTCGTCGTCAGGGTCCTGGTGTGCCAGTAGGCGCCCTCCGGGGGAGCGGCCGCGGCGGCCGGCACGCCCAGGACGGCCGCTCCCACGGCCAGGCCCACACCGAGGCTGATCAGCCGCCGGGCCGACGCGGTTGCGAACTTCATAAGTTTCCTCCATGGGTGCGAAGTCACAACTGTCCATACGCCTGGGTCCCGGCCAACGGTTGCCCGCGAACTGTTCCTCGTCGGCGGGCAACGATCGCGAAGGCCGAGGCGTATTAGGAGGCGTGAAACCGGACAGACAACCATGAGCGCCGTGGAACATGATTTCAGCGCTTTCGTGGCCGCACGTGGCACGAGCCTGCTGCGGGTCGCCTATCTCGCCTGTGGCGACAGGGCGGAGGCCGAGGACGTGTTGCAGACGGCGCTGGAGCGTACGTACCGGAACCTGCACCGGGTCCGCCACGAAAGCCTTGAGCCCTACGTGCGGCGCGTCATCGTCAACACCGCCATCAGCCGCGCCCGCCGCCGGGCGATCCTCAGCGTCATCCCGATGCACAGCCCGCCGGAGACGTCGGCCCGCGCGACCGACGCCGACCTGCGTCATGTGCTCATGGAGGCGCTGCGCGCCCTGCCGCCCCGGCAGCGCGCGGTGGTCGTCCTGCGGTACTGGGAGGACCTCAGCGAGACACAGACCGCCGAGGTGCTCGGATGCGCGGTCGGCACGGTCAAGAGCCAGGCGTCGAAGGCCCTGGCCAAGCTCCGCTCGGCGCTCGGCCGGGAAACAGTGGAAGGAGTGATCAGGAATGCCCACGCTTGAGGAAGAGATCCGCCGGCTCATGGCGGACGAGACCGCGAGCCTGTACGCCGCGCCCGACCTGGCGGAGCGGGTGTTGCGCTCCTCCCGGCACAAGAGGAGAAGGGCCTGGGCCGCCGCGGTGGCCGCGTCCGTGGCCGTCGTCGTCGCCGCGCCCGTCGCCTTCCTGACCGCCGGCTCGGTGGCCACGGCCGGCGATCAGGCCACGGTCTCCGTGACGCCGGAACCACCCATCGACGACACCCCGCCCCTGCGGTCCGACCCGCCGAACCTCGGGGACCTGGGCGACGGGAAAGAGTTCGGGCACGTCAAGGTGGGCTACCTGCCCGAGCGCCTGCGGTGGTCCAACTGGTCGGTGAACTTCGGCGACAGGTACTGGACCTCCTACAACTACACGGGCGACAGGCGTGACGGCTACTGTGTCCAGATCGTCATGCATGAGGAGGCGACCGTCCAGGAGCCCGGCGACCGGATCCAGGACTACCGCGACGAGGGGGACGGTGCGGAGGTGACCATCGGCGACCGCACCGGCTACCTGGTCGTGCAGAACGTCGGCGAGGACGGCGGGAAGGGCACCCCGACGCTCTTCCTCAGACTGAGCGACCGGCAGTGGGCCGAGATCTCGTTCAGCCCCATCTACGCGAAGGAGTTCGCCGGCGACGGGGCCGTCAACGCCGAGCTGAAGAAGATCGCGGAGGGGCTCACCTCCACTCTCTGACCCCGGCGGGGAAGCCGGCCGGGCGGCTGAGTCAGCGGCGGACGTGGAGGCGGACGAGGGTGTCGAGCTCGTCGTCCTGGACCTCGCGGCGGATGCGGCCCACGATCTCCCGGTCGAGCTTGCCGACCATGGCCCCCACGTCGGCCACGGCCGGGCAGGTGACCGAGACGCGCAGGCGTGCGCCGTTGCCCATGACGCGCACCCCCGCCCGGGTGAGCCCCTCGATGTCCTTGAGGCCGACGCAGAGCATGGCGGTCCCGGTGCCGGAGCGGGCGCCGAGGCGGCCCCAGCCCAGGCTGATCAGCAGCCAGCGGAGCGTGACCAGGGCCAGCAGCAGCAGCGTCAACGCCAGCAGCCACAGCGCCCAGGGCCGCTCGGCGATCAACTCGGCGACGCGCTCCGGCAGCACCTTGGCCCGTGACGGCAGGCCCGGCAGCCTGTCCTGGCCGCGCGCCCAGGCGTAGCCGCCGATGACCAGCATCAGCGCCCCGACCACGGCCAGGCCGATCCGGTTGCCCGTGTACTGCCGCATCAGATTCCCCTCCTGCGCAGCCGGACCACGACCTCGCCCGTGGAGAGGGTGCCCAGGCCGGCCAACCTGTCGCCCACGGCGTTGCCGACGTGGCGGAGCATCGCGCCCGTGCTCTCCGGGCCGGTTCTCACGGTGACCTCGATCGTCCGCCTGCGTAGCCGTACCTTCGCCTTGTTGACGCCCTCGACCTCCTGGGCGACGTTGCGGAGGGTGCGGCGCAGCCCGGACCGGGTGATGCCGATGACGATGTTGGGGTCGGAGGCCTCGACCGGCACCAGCGTGCAGCGGCCGGGCACGGCCGCGAGGAGCAGCAGCACCAGGCCGGCGGCCGCGAGACCGAGCGCGCCGAGTGACAGGTCGCGCCACGAGGACCGGCCGGCCAGCTCGATCAGGCGGTCCACCGGCAGCAGGCCGAGCGGCCGGCCCACCAGCGCGGTCGCCACCTCCGCGGCGGTGAGCGCCAGCGCCACGGTCAGCGCGAGGGCCACCGTGACCCCCGCCGGGGTGCGCGCGGGTCTGAGCGCCCGGCGCGATCTGCGCAGCGGGCTCTCCGGTGCGGCGACGGCGGCACCGGGCAGTATCTGCTGGAGCGTGGTCATCACACCGATCAGAGGTACACGGAGCGGGCATCGCACCGACCATGCCCTCGCCGCCCGTTTGCGGGATCATTACTGGCGAAACAGGTAACGTGAATTCCCCTCATATTCTTTTGCCCGGTATGCCGTTACGCTCCTGGTATGAACGACCGCCAGCGATACGACCGGGCCACCGCGGCGCTCGACCCCCCGTTCGCGATCCTCGACCTCGCCGCCATGCGCGCCAACGCGGCGGACATGGCGCGGCGCGCCGGAGGCAAACCGATCAGGGTGGCCACCAAGTCGATCCGTTCGCGGCCCGTGCTGCGCCGGATCCTCGACCTGGACGGCTTCCGCGGGTTGATGGCGTTCACCCTGCCGGAGGCGCTCTGGCTGGTGGCCGAGGGGTTCACCGACGTCCTGGTGGCCTACCCGACGGCCGACCGGCAGGCGCTCGCCGCGCTGGCCGGTGACGCGCGGGCGGCCAGGGAGATCACGCTGACCGTGGACTCGGCCGAGCACCTGGACCACCTCGACGACGTGCTGGAGGGGGTGCAGCCCCGCCACGAAATCCGGATATCTATGGACATCGACACCGGATATGTCGCTCTTGGCGGCAAGTTCCGGGCAGGGGCGCTGCGCTCCGCCATCCGCGAGCCCGAACAGGCCGCCGACCTGGCCGCCGAGATCGCCAAGCGGCCCGGCTACCACCTGGTCGGCCTGATGGCCTACGAGGCCCAGATCGCCGGCGTCGGCGACGACCCGCCGGGCAACGCGATGTACACCCGCGCGATCCGGTTCATGCAGGGCCGCTCCGCCCGCGACCTCGTCCTGCGCCGCGGCCGCATCGTGAACGCCGTCCGCCAGATCTGCGACCTGGAGTTCGTCAACGGCGGCGGCACCGGCTCCATCGAGCGGACCGTGCGCGAGAAGGCCGTCACCGAGGTCGCCGCGGGGTCGGGGTTCTTCCACCCGCGCCTGTTCGACTTCTACCGCGGCTTCACCGGCCGCCCGGCCGCGCTCTTCGCCCTCCCGGTCGTCCGCCGCCCCGCGCTCGACACGGTCACGGTGCTCGGCGGGGGCTACCTCGCCTCGGGGCCCGCCGACCGGAGCCGGCTGCCCCAGCCGTACCTCCCGGCGGGGCTGCGCTACTCGGCCGACGAGGGCGCCGGTGAGGTGCAGACCCCGCTGATCGGCCAGACGGCGCAGGATCTGCGAGTGGGCGACCGGACGTGGTTCAGGCACGCCAAGGCGGGCGAGCTGTGCGAACGGTTCGCCGCGCTCCACCTCGTCGAAGGCGACACCATCGTCGAGACGGTGCCCACATATCGGGGCGAGGGCAGAACGTTCCTCTGAGGACCGTTGAAAACCGTTTCTCTCGAATCCGTTCCGCTGAGGAACGTTCTCCTGGGACCGTTCCTCAGCGCCGGCCGCGTCAGCGGCGACGGCGGCGCCAGAGCACGAACGCGGCGCCGATCACCAGTGCCGCGCCCACCGCGATGAGCACCGGCCCCGGATTGGGCCGCTCCTCCTCCCACAGCCGGTCGGGGTCGTCGCCGAACTCCACCGGCCGTGACGACATGCCCAGCGCGTCGCCGACGGACGAGACGAGATGTCCCGCCCTCGTCTTGACGTCGGTGACCGTGCGCTCGGCCACCCGCTTGGGACTCACGCGGTCGGCGATGGCGTCGACCGTGTGCGCCAGCTCCGCGCGCGTCTGCGCGATCCGCCGCTCCAGCTCATCGGGATCGGTGTCAACCATGACTCTCCTTTCGACCGCGCCCATGCCCGCTCCGCGTGCCGAACGAGTCGCATCCGCTCCGGTCGTGATCAGTCTGTCAGGTCAGCACGCCGTACGGCACGGCGGGCAGGCCGGTAGGTTTGCCACAGGAACTCAGGAGGGCCACATGACCGAAACCAAGCTCGCGCCCGGCGACGCCGCGCCCGAGTTCACGCTACCCACAGCCGACGGAAAGTCGGTCTCCCTGGAAGACCTCCGCGGCAAGCGGGTGATCCTCTATTTCTACCCTGCCGCGATGACGCCCGGCTGCACCAAGCAGGCCTGCGATTTCCGCGACAGCCTCGGCCAGTTGACCACCGAGGGTTTCGTGGTGCTCGGCGTGTCGAAGGACAAGCCCGCGAAGCTCGCCAAGTTCGCCGAACGCGACGCGCTCACCTTCCCCCTGCTGTCAGACCCCGGTCTTGACGTTCACCAGGCCTACGGCGCCCATGGCACCAAGAAGCTCTACGGCAAGGAGGTCGTGGGCGTGATCCGCTCGACCTTCGTCATCGACGCCGACGGCAAGATCGAGCAGGCCCTCTACAACGTGAAGGCCACCGGCCATGTGGCGAGCCTGAAGAAGAAGCTCGGCCTCGCCTGACGCTCTCGCGGGCCCCTCGCCAAGGGGCCCGCTATGGTGCGGCGGCGAGACCGCTGGGGCGCTAAACTAGCCCGGGCCCGCCTTGACCGGGCCTCGCGGGCGTGGCGAAATGGCATACGCGGCAGATTTAGGTTCTGTTGGTGGAGACACTGTGGGGGTTCGAATCCCCCCGCCCGCACATTCGCCGACATCGGCCGGCGAATGTCGTCACCTGATTCCGTCGGCCTCCGCATGCCGGAGATGAGTCGTTCACAGCCCCTGCCCCGGGTAACTGCTCGCGAAGCCCCTTCTATCCCGTCGGGACCGGGGTCGCGGGCACCGGCGTCGGCATCATCGACGTCGTGGGGACGGGCGTGGGCGGGATGCGCGGCATCATCGTCGGCGCGGGATACGCCGGATAGGGGTACGGCCCGCCGTGACCGCAGTACATCCCGCCCGGGACGCGCCAGCACTCCTGGTAGCCGGGCCCTCCGCCCTGGTAGCCGGGCCCGCCGCCCTGGTGGCCGGGCCCGCCGCGGTCGCCCCAGCCCGGGTGCCGCCAGTGGACGTGACGGTCGTCGCGGGCGGTGCCGTGGCCGCTGATCACGGCCACGGCACCACCCCCCAGCAGTCCGCCCACGATCAGCCCGATGAGCCCGGCGCCGATGATCTGCGCGGGCTTCTGCCGTACGAAGTCGCGGAACCCACCCGGTGGCGGTGGTCTCCAGCCTGGCGGCCGAGCCCCGGCCCCGGGACCCGCACCCGGGCCGGTGTGACCACCGCCGGCGAAACCGTACTCATGACCAGTGGCACCAGGCCCAGGGCCGGCCGGACCTATAGCGGCCGGGCCTGCGACTGTCGGGCCTGGGGTCGTCGGCGCCGGACCTGGAGCGGCCGGTCCGGTAGCGGTCTCGGGCTCGCCGGAGGCCGGGTCTCCCGACGCGGCGGCCGGCGGCGGAACGTTCGCTAAGGGGACATCCGCGGCTGGATCGTCACCGGGACGATCGCGCGGGTCCGGAACATCCGTGGATGGATCGTCACCGGGACGATCGCGCGGGTCCGGAACATCCGTGGATGGAACGTCTGCCGGGTCGCGCGGCGCTTCTTCTCCGCCACGCGACCCACCAGCGCGATCATGATCCGCCATCACGATCTCCCTTTACTCGCCCACAACAGGCGCTCCCAGGTACAAGATTGCCGCAACCACCGTAAGCCCCGCGTAAGACCTGAGTCGTACACGAACTTCAGCCTCAAGACTGACCAAGTCCCGGCAATGCCTACATATCGTGAAGAGGTGTTCGGGAGGGTACGCGCGTGGTCGACGCGCCACGGCAAGGCGATGGACGCCCTCCGGGTGGCGCCGCTGGTCGTGCTGGCCCTGGTGACCATGTGGTCACCAGCGGTGCAGAACCGCGCCGGCTACCTGGCCCTCTCGGCGGCGCTGCTGGCGCCGCTGCTGTGGCTGCGCAGGCACCCGATAACGGCGTTCTCGGTCGTCGCCCTGGTCAGCTTCGGGCAGTGGCTGGCGGGGATCGACCCGCTGCCTGCCAACCTCGCGGTGCTGGCGGCGCTCTGGGCGGTGGCCTCCTCGTGCTCGTTCCCGTGGGCGCTCGCGGCGGGGCTGATCTGCGAGCTGGGGGTGTTCCTGGTGCTCGTGAGCTGGGACACGGTCTCGTTCAGCATGTTCTTCAGCGGCTCCATCTTCATCGTGACGATCTGGCTCACCGGCCTGTACGCGAGCACGCGCAGGCGCTACCTGGAGGGCCTGGAGGAACGCGCCGAGCGGGCCGAGCGCGAACGCGACCAGCAGGCCAGGATGGCCGCGGCGGCCGAGCGCGCCCGCATCGCCAGGGAGCTGCACGACGTGGTGGCGCACAACGTCAGCGTGATGGTCGTCCAGGCCGACGGCGCCGGCTACGCCATCGACGGCGACCCCGAGCAGGCCCGGCTGGCCGTACAGAACATCTCCAGGACCGGGCGTGAGGCGCTCGCGGAGATGCGCAGGCTGGTCGGCGTGCTCCGCCAGGACGAGACGGACCGCACCGACTACACGCCGCAGCCGGGCCTGGCGCAGCTGGCGGAGCTGGTGCGCGAGGCGGGCGTGCCCGCGCGGCTGGACGTCGGCGGCGGGCCGGTGGAGCTGCCGGAGGGGCATCAGCTCGCGGTCTACCGCATCGTGCAGGAGGCGCTGACCAACACGCTCAAGCACGGCGGCCCCGGCGCCCGCGCGCTGGTCGAGCTCGGCTACACCGGATCCGAGCTGGTCGTACGGGTGACCGACGACGGCAGGGGCGCGGCGGCGCCCCGCAGCCCCGACGGGCACGGCCTGATCGGGATGCGCGAGAGGGCGAGCATGTACGGCGGGACGGTGTCGGCCGAACCGCGGCCGGGCGGCGGCTTCGAGGTGCTGGCCAGGCTGCCGGTGCCGGTGACGAGGGCGGCCTAGTGATCAGGGTGATGCTGGTCGACGACCAGGAGCTGCTGCGGGCCGGGTTCCGGATGGTGCTGGGCGCGCAGCCGGACATCGAGGTGGTGGCCGAGGCGGCCGACGGCGCCGAGGCGCTGGAGGTGCTGCGCGCCGTCGAGGTGGACGTGGTGCTCATGGACGTGCGCATGCCGAGGATGGACGGCGTCGAGGCGACCAGGCGCATCGAGGGCCCGAAGGTGCTCATCCTGACCACGTTCGACCTGGATGAGTACGCGTTCGCGGCGGTGAAGGCGGGAGCGTCGGGCTTCCTGCTGAAGGACGTGCCGCCCGGCGACCTGGTGACCGCGATCAGGACCGTGCACGGCGGCGACTCGGTGGTGGCGCCGAGCACGCTGCGGCGGATGCTCACCCGGTTCGCCGCCGTGCTGCCCTCCGGGGAGCCGGGCGACGTGGCCGAGTTGACGCCCCGCGAGCGCGAGGTGCTGCTGATGGTGGGGCGCGGGCTGTCCAACCTGGAGATCGCCGCCCGGCTGGAGGTGGCCGAGGCGACGGTCAAGACGCATCTGGGCCGGGTGCTGGCCAAGCTGGGTCTGCGGGACCGGGCGCAGGCCGTGGTCTACGTGTACGAGGCCGGGCTGATCGTGCCCTCGTCTCGGCCGAAAGGCTGATCCGGGTCATCGCACGGCCTACCCGAAGTCCCTCCTCAGGGCCCATGGAACCCGGTTCTGCCGCCCCTAGCGTGGATCGGGTCCCGGGACGAAGCCCAGTTCCGGATGAAGTCCGAAGGAGTGCACGTGACCCTCACCGAGACCCGGCGCCAGGCCCCTCCCGCCGTGGTGGCCCGCGCCCTGACCAAGATCTACGGCCAGGGCGACGCCCGGGTCCACGCCCTGCGCGGGGTGGACGTGGCCTTCGCCACGGGCGCGTTCACCGCGATCATGGGTCCGTCCGGCTCGGGCAAGTCCACCCTGATGCACTGCCTGGCCGGTCTCGACACGGCCACCTCCGGCACCGTGCACGTCGGCGACGTGGAGCTGACCGGGCTGAGCGACAAGCGGCTGACGTTGCTGCGCCGGGAGCGGATCGGGTTCGTCTTCCAGGCGTTCAACCTGCTGCCGACGCTGACCGCCGAGCAGAACATCCGGCTGCCGCTGGAGATCGCCGCCCGGCAGGCGGACCAGGTGCTGTTCGACCGGGTCATCGAGACGGTCGGGCTGGCGGACCGGCTCGGCCACCGGCCCGCCGAGCTGTCCGGAGGGCAGCAGCAGCGCGTGGCCGTGGCCAGGGCGCTGATCAGCAAACCCCAGGTGATCTTCGCCGACGAGCCCACCGGCAACCTCGACTCGCGCAGCGGCGCGGAGGTGCTGTCCTTCCTGCGCGCCTCGGTGCGCGAACTGGGACAGACCATTGTCATGGTGACGCACGACCCGGTGGCGGCCGCGTACGCCGACCGGGTGGTGTTCCTGCGCGACGGCGAGCTGGTCAGCGACCTGGCCGCGCCCACGCCGCAGTCGGTGCTCGACACGCTGATGAGGCTGGAGGGCTGACGTGCTGAGAACGACACTGGCCGGGCTGCGCGCGCACCGGCTCAGGCTGCTGCTCACCTCACTGGCGATCACGCTGGGCGTGGGCTTCATCGCGGGCACGTTCGTGCTCACCGACACCGTCCGGGCGGGGTTCTCGCAGCGGGTCACGGCCGAGGCGGACAAGGTCGGCGTCGCCGTCCTGCCCAAGGGCGAGCGCTCCTCGCTGCCCGTACGGCTGCTGGAGCGGGTGCGCGCCGTGCCGGGCGTGCTCGACGCGCAGGGCCTGGTACGCGGGAAGGCTCCGCTGCTGGGCAAGGACGGCCGGGCGGTGGGTGACCTGGCCACCACGGCCATCTCGATCGTCCCTGGCCCGCTGGACCGCGCCACCATCGTCAGCGGCACCGGCCCGGGATCCGACGACCAGACGGCGGTGCTCGACAAGAACACCGCCAGGACGCACGGTTTCCGGGTCGGCGACACCATCACCGTGCTCGACTCCGGCCGGCGCGAACACCGGTTCAGGCTGGTCGGCCTGCTCGATCCGGGCGTCGACCAGGAGCTCGCCTACACCGGCGCGCTCGGTTTCACCACGGCCACGGCCCAGCGGATGACCGGCGAGAAGGGCTTCCACGAGATCGACGTCGCCGGCGCCGACCCGGCACGGCTCAGGCAGGCCGTCGCCGCGGTGGCGGGGCCGGGCGTCGAGGTGCTGACCGGTGAGGAGCTGGCCGCCGACCTGGCCAGCCGGGCCGGGGTCCAGATGGAGGCGCTGACCGTCGCGCTGCTGATGTTCGGCCTGGTGGCGATGCTGGTGGCCGCGCTGGTCATCTACAACACGTTCAACATCCTGGTGGCGCAGCGCACCAGGGAGCTGGCCCTGCTGCGTTGCATCGGCGCCACGCGCGGGCAGGTGTTCGGCTCGATCCTGATCGAGTCGGTCGTCGTCGGGCTGGTCTCGGCCGTCCTCGGCCTGCTGGCCGGCTACGGGCTGGGGGCGGTGACGCTGAGGGTCCTGACCGCCCTGGAGGCGCCGCTGCCGACCGACGCGCCCGTGACGCTGTCCGCGCCGGCGATCGTGGCGGGGCTGACCATCGGCCTGCTGGTCACCGTGGGCGCGGCGCTGCTGCCCGCGCGGACGGCCACGCGCGTCGCGCCGATCGCGGCGCTGCGCACGCAGGCCGAGCAACGGACGTTCCGCGCCGGTCTGCTCCGGGTGCTGTCCGCCGCGCTCTTCCTCCTCGCGGGTCTCGGCACGGCCGCCGTCGGCGCGCTGGTCATGCCACCCGGTCAGCAGGTCTCGCTGGTCGTCGTCATGGGCGGGGGCGTGCTGACCTTCCTGGGGGTGCTGATCATCGGGCCGGTGCTGGTCAAGCCGCTCAGCGCCCTGGTGGGCTGGATCCCGCGCAAACTGTTCGGCGTGCCGGGACGGCTGGCCGTGGACAACGCGGGCCGTAATCCGCGCCGCGCCGCGACCACGACGGTGGCGCTGACCATCGGGGTGACGCTGATGACGCTGATCTCGGTGGTCACCGCCTCCACGCGGGTGACGGTGGCCGACAAGCTCGACGAGCAGTTCCCCATCGACTACCTGCTGGTCACCCAGGAACGCGACGCGAGCATCCCCCGCTCGGTGGGCGAGACCCTGCGCGGACGGCCGGAGCTGACCTCGGTGGTGCAGATCCGCGACACCAGGGCCGGAGTGGGCGGCCACCGAGTCGAGGTCGGCACGTTCAGCGGTCCGATCAGCCCGGATGTCACGGCCGGTGCGATGGGCGACCTCGGGCCCGGCCAGGTCGCGATCGCCGCTCCGACGGCTCAGCGGCTCGGCGTACGGGCCGGTGACGCCGTGACCGTGCGGACGAAGGCGGCCGGCACGGTGTCGCTGAAGGTGGTGGCCCTCTTCGGCGGAGAGTCGCCACTGCCGGCGCTCACGGTGGCCGAGCCGGAGTTCGACCGCTACTTCGGGGCGGTGCCCGACTCGCGGGTGTTGATCAACGCCGCCGACGGCGTGCCGGCCGATCGGGCGCGCGGCGTGGTGGACGCGGCCGTCGCCGGCCATCCGACGATCAAGGTGTCGAGCTCGACCGAGGTACGCGGCCAGTTCGACGAAACCCTGGATATGATG
Source organism: Nonomuraea sp. CX421 (assembly GCF_059358955.1). Taxonomy (NCBI): domain Bacteria; kingdom Bacillati; phylum Actinomycetota; class Actinomycetes; order Streptosporangiales; family Streptosporangiaceae; genus Nonomuraea; species Nonomuraea sp. CX421. The sequence continues at coordinate 79,876 of NZ_JCADBK010000028.1, forward strand.
CTTTTGATCATCACCGGGCTGCTGGGCCTGGCGATCCTCATCTCACTGCTCGGCATCGCCAACACGTTGTCCCTGTCCGTCCACGAACGCACCCGGGAGTCGGCCTTGCTGCGAGCCCTCGGGCTGACCGGGGCGCAGTTGCGGCGGATGCTCTCGGTCGAGGCACTGGTGCTCGGCCTGATCGGCGCGCTGGTCGGGGTGGCGCTCGGTGGCGTGTTCGGCTGGGCGGCCATCCGGGCGATGCTGGACGGCGCCGTGTTCTCGGCGCCGCTGGGGCAGATCGCGCTCTTCGTGGCGCTCTCCGGACTGGCGGGCGTCCTGGCCGCGGTGCTGCCCGCGCGCCGCGCGGCCCGGGCGTCGATCGTCGAATCTCTGACAACCGGATGAACCGACTATTTTCGGCGATTTAGGCATAAAGCCCGATATAGGGGCTAGAAGACGTGCGGGCTACGGCGAGTTGCATCCTTATGGCCCGCACAGGCAGGGCCGGGCGTCCCATGGGGGCGGCGCCCGGTCCTGAGCCGGGTCCGTTCAGCGCGGGGTGCGGCCGGGCCACAGCTCGGCGACCGTCTCGGGATCGAGCAGCGGCCTGATCGCCACCTCGCCCGTGACCTTGTCGATCACGATGCAGCCGCTGCCGGCCGTGCTCGGCAGGGTCGTCGGATCGTCCGGGTCGGGCTCGCGCACCCAGGCGACGTACCCCTCGTCGAACCCGTAGATCCCCACCGGAACCGGATCCTCCACGGGTCGCGCGCCGTTGAAGTACTCCTCCGCCAGTGCCCTGGCCTGGTCGTGGTTCATCGTGGCCGGCCCTGCCTGTCGACGATGACGCAGAACACGCCGGTCACCGTGGTGTACGGGGGTTCGACCGACATGTGACCGCGCTGCGCGTCGATCCAGATCACCTCGCCACCGGAGTTGACCGCGTTCCACGCGTGCGAGCCGCCTCCGGGCCAGCGCACCACGATGACGGCCGAGGCGCCGTGCCCGGCCTCCACCAGCCGTCTCGCCACCGTGGGGTACGCGCGCCGCCCCTGGCCGGCGTAGGTGAACCGATGCCCGACCCACCGCTCGATCCGCGCCGTCCCGCCGCTCTCGCCGGTGACCAGCGGCCTGCCGATCCGGTCGTACTCGGGCCGCCTGGGCGCGGCGGCGACCGGCTCACCGTGCCAGGTGGACAGCACGGCCAGCGCGCAGTCGGCCGCGTTGGAGGCCCGGAACGGGTCGTCGGCCGGCCCTCCGCCGTTGATCAGCCTGACCCAGGTGCCGCGCGGATCGGGAAACCTCCCCCCTGGCGGCACCGCGAGGACGAGGTCCTGCTCCACCTGCGGGTCCGGCTGCGCCAGCCCTCCTGGCACACCGTACGGCCGGCACGTCGCCAGCGGCGGCGGTCGATCCGGCCGGTCGAACCAGTCACTCAGCACCGGAGCCGCGACGGCGGGGCCCTCGGCCCCTGACGTCGCCCTCTCCCCGGCCGCTTGGTCTGGACCGGCGGAAGAGCTCCCGAGCCTTCCGGGCTTGTCCAAACGGCCCGAGCCCCCCGAGCCTCCCGAGCCCCCGTCGCCCCAGGAACCCTCGGAACCGCGGAGACCTCCCGAACCGGACCCACCCGAACCGCCGGAAACCTCCGACTCGCCGGAACCTCCAGAACCGTTCGGACTTCCAGAACGGTTCGGATTTCCAGCAGCGTCCGGATTTCCGGCACCATTCGGAGAGACTGGACCGATCAGATCTTCGGCACTCTTCGAAGCGACCGGACCGTTCAGATCTCCGAAACCATTCGAAGAGACCGGACCGTTCAGATCTTCGGCGCCGTTCGAAGCAACCGGACCGTTCGAAGCGACCGGACCGTTAGGAGCGTCCGAGTTCGGAGCACCCGGCCCGTCCGGCCCGTTCGGACCGGGCGGATCGTCGGGGTCCGGTTCGGCGGCGCGTTCGTAGTCGCGCCAGCGCAGCCCGTCGCCGACCACGGGATCGTAGTGGCCCTCGGGAAGGGCCCATCGGACGTTCGGCTTGCGGTCGCGGAACACGGCCTGCCTCCTGTCATGCTCGACGACCGATCGTAGGGCCCCCGCCCCCGCCCAGGAGGGGCAGTCAGGGAAGTTCCCCGGGCCGAACTATCCCCCGTACCAGCACAAACACCGAGAACCATGACATCCGGCGGGACGGCGGCCGTCAGCCCACCTTGACGGTGATGGTGTGCCAGCCGGTGGCTCCGTCGGGCGCCGGAGGAGCCTGCCGCTCGGTCTGGGTGCGCCCCGCGGCGTCGGTGGCGCGCACCTCGATGGTGTGCCGGCCCGCGGGCGCGTCCCAGTCGAGCGCCCACTGCCGCCACGTGTCGAGGCCGGGGACCTGGGCCAGCCGGGCCCGCTGCCACGCGCCACGATCGACCCGCACCTCCACGGCGTCGATCCCGGTGTGCTGCGCCCAGGCGACCCCGGCGATCGTGGTGCGGCCAGGCTCCAACGACGCCCCCGACCCGGGCAGGTCGATGCGCGACTGGGTCTTGATCGGAGCCTGGGCCGCCCAGCCACGCGGCGTCCAGTACGCCTCGTCCCGGTCGAACCGGGTCACCTTGACGTCCACGACCCACTTGGTGGCCGAGACGTACCCGTACAGTCCGGGCACCACCTGGCGCACCGGGAAGCCGTGGTCCACCGGGAGGACCTCGCCGTTCATCGCGATGGCGAAGAGCGCGTCGCGACCGTCGGTCACCACGTCGACCGGGGTGCCGCAGGTGAAGCCGTCGTGGGAGGTGGACAGCAGCATGTCGGCCCCCGACTGGATCCCGGCCTCGCGCAGCAGGTCGGCCATCCGGACGCCGAGCCAGCGGGCGTTGCCCACGTACGGACCGCCCACCTCGTTGGACACGCACGCCAGCGTGACGTCGGCCTCGGTGAGCGGCCGCCTGAGCAGGTCGGCGTAGGTGAGCTCGATCGGGCGGTCGACCATGCCGTGGATGCGCAGCGTCCAGGTCTCGGGATCGACCTGGGGGACGACGAGCGCGGTGTCGACCCGGTAGAAGCGCTGATTCGCCGTGACGAACGGTGACAGGCCGTTGATCCCGAAGTCCACTCCCGGAGGCAACGGACGGGCCGGCACGGCGGGGGCGGGCAGTTTCACCGCGACCCGGGCGGAGTCGACCATCGCCCGTCCCGTCAGCTCCCGGCCGAGCACCGCGGCGGCCCCCGCGATCACCACGCCACCCGCCGCGCCGGTCAGCAGCCGACGCCGGTCGAAGGCGTACGGCTCGCCCCCGGCCCGCATCACCGCCGGCCGTTCCACCCCCGCCGCCCCCTGCGGCGGCTCCTCCCGCTCCCCCGCCGTTCCGCCCGGGACCGGCTGACCCGACGGGGTGGTGATGCGGCGGATCAGCCACCGAACGGCCCAGGCGCCGGCGAGCACGCCCACCACGGTCGGCAGCACGTCGAGCGGGCGGCTACCGGGCCGGGTGAGCACGGCCAGCACGCCCACCACCCCGAACGCGGCCAGCCCCGCGTATCCGAGGACGAGCCGGCGACGGGCCAGGATCCCGATCGCGGCGGCCACCAGGGCGAGCACCACGAGCACTCCGCCGATGAGGACGGCCTTGTCGTTCTCGCCGAAGGTCTCGATCGCGAAGTCCTTGACGGGCGGCGGCGTCAGGTCGACCGCGACATCGCCGACGGCCACGACCGGGAACGTCCCGGGCCCCACGATCCCCGCGACGAGCTGGGCCACCCCGAGGGCGACGCACCCGGCGACCAGCCCCGCGACCGCGCCGGCCCAGCCGGGCACCACGTGTTTCCTCTGCACATGTCCGACGCTACGCCCGTGTGGGCGAAGGGGTTCTTACGCGGTGGTTACGAGGGAGCCAGGAGGTCGCGGACGATCGGCGCCATCGCCCGGAAGGCGCGGCCACGGTGGCTGATCGCGTCCTTCTCCTCGGGCGCGAACTCGGCCGTGGTGCGGGTCTCGCCCTCGGGCACGAAGATCGGGTCGTAGCCGAACCCGTTGCCGCCACGCGGCGTGGTGACGAGGTGCCCCGGCAGGACGCCTTCGACCACCCGCGACTCACCCGAGGGCAGCGCGAGCGCGGCGGCGCAGGTGAAGCGGGCGGTCAGCAACTCGGCGGGCACGTCGGAGACCTGCCGGAGCAGCAGCTCCAGGTTGGCCCGGTCGTCACCGTGGCGCCCCGACCAGCGGGCCGAGAAAACCCCCGGCATTCCGTTGAGCACGTCGACGCAGAGGCCGGAGTCGTCGGCGACCGCGGGCAGCCCCGACTGCTGGGCCACGGCGTGCGCCTTGAGCAGGGCGTTGGCCTCGAACGTGACGCCGGTCTCGGCGACGTCACCGATGGCGGGGAACGCGTCGAGGCCGACGACCTGGAGGTCGGCGAACTCCGACAGGATGCGCCGCAGCTCAGCGATCTTGCCCGGGTTGCGGGTCGCCAGCACGATCTTCACCGGCCCAGTGCCTCCTGCTGGATCAGCGTCAGCTCCTCGCAGCCGGTCACGGCGAGGTCGAGCAGTTGGTCGAGCGCGCCCCGGTCGAACGGCGCGCCCTCGGCGGTGCCCTGCACCTCGACGAAGCTGCCCGTGCCGGTCATGACGACGTTCATGTCGGTCTCGGCCGCGACGTCCTCGGTGTAGCAGAGGTCGAGCATCGGCACCGCGCCGACCACGCCGACGGACACGGCCGCCACGGAGCCGACGAGCGGGTCGCCCGGGCACATCCTGCGCTCGCGCATCCACCCGATGGCGTCGGCCAGGGCGACATAGGCGCCGGTGATGGCGGCGGTCCGGGTGCCACCGTCGGCCTGCAGGACGTCGCAGTCGAGCAGAACGGAGTTTTCGCCCAGGGCCTTGTAGTCGACGCAGGCCCGCAGCGAGCGGCCGATGAGCCGGGAGATCTCGTGCGTACGGCCGCCGATCTTGCCACGGACCGACTCACGGTCGTTGCGCGTGTTGGTGGCGCGCGGCAGCATCGCGTACTCGGCCGTCACCCAGCCCTGGCCGCTGCCCCTGCGCCAGCGCGGCACGCTGTCCTGGACGGAGGCGGCACAGAGCACCCTGGTGCCGCCGAACTCCACCAGAACCGAGCCCTCCGCATGGGTGAGCCACTGCCTGGTGATGGTGATCGGGCGGAGCTGGCCGGGGCCACGGCCATCCTGTCGAGACATGCAGATCACCCTATCTCCGCATCACCACACTCTTGACCGATCGAGTCCGACACATGGATCCTTACGCAATGACAACGGGGGTGTTGCGGAGCCCTGATTTCCGCAGATTTCTCGGCTCGCACGTGGCCAACGAACTCGGGGGCAACATCTCACGTGTGGCGCTTCCTCTGGTGGCCGTGCTGGTCCTGCACGCCGGCGCGCTGGAGGTGGGCCTGCTGTCCGCTCTGCAGACGGTGGCCTTCCTGGTGATCGGCCTGCCCGCCGGCGTCTGGGTCGACCGGATGCGCAGGCGGCGCGTGATGGTGGCCGCCGACCTGGTGCGAGGGCTGCTGCTGGCGAGCATCCCGCTGGCGTACACGCTGGGGCTGCTGTCGATCTGGGTGATGTTCGCGGTGGCGCTGCTGGTGGGTGCGGCCCAGGTCTTCAACGACGTCGCCGACCAGACCTACCTGCCCGAGCTGGTGAGCAAGGACGACCTGGGCAGCGGCAACTCCAAGCTGGAGTTCGTCCGGGCGGGCGGCTCCCTGGCCGGTCCCAGCGCGGGTGGCGCGCTGGTGCAGTTGCTCGGCGCGCCCGTCACCGTCCTGGCCACGGCGCTGACCTCGCTCGGCTCGGCCCTCCTGCTCGGCTCAATCAGGACGCCCGACCGCCTGGCGCCACCCGCCGAGGAACGTCCGGGCATGTGGAGCGGCATCCGTGAGGGGCTGGCGTTCGTCTGGGAGGACCGGCTGTTACGCGCGATCACCGTCACGACCGCCGGCACCAATCTGTGCCTCAGCGCCGTGCTCGGGCTGTCGGTGTTGTTCCTGGCCGAGGTGGTGCGATTACCGCCCGGGATGATCGGCGTGCTGCTCATGTCGGGCGCGGTGGGCGGCCTGCTGGGCGGTCTCACCGGAGGATGGCTGTTCAAGAGGTACGGCACGGCCCGGGTGACCTGGCTGGCCATCTCCGTGACGTCGCCCTTCGGCTTGCTGTTGCCGATGACGCAGGCCGACTGGCGGATGTCGTTCTTCAGCATCACCTCGATCGCGCTGTCCTGGGGCGCGATCCTCTACAACGTGGGGCAACTGACCTACCGGCAGACGGTCGCCCCGGAGCACATGCTCGGCAGGGTCAACGCGACGGTGAGGTTCGTCGTCTGGAGCACGATGCCGCTGGGGGCGCTGCTCGGTGGGGTGGTGGCCCAGCAGATCGGGGTGCGGCAGGCGCTCTGGGTGTTCATGGGCGGCCGGTTGATCTCGTTCGTCCCGTTGCTGTTCTCGCCGTTGCCTCGGTTGCGCGACTTCGCGCAGCTTCAGGCCAAGTCGTAGACGGCGCCGCTCCTGGCCAGCTCGATCGGGCCGCCGTAGGAGCCGCAGCAGGCCTCGTCGAGAACCCGGGACTGGTCGTTCCAGGGCACCAGGTGCGTGAGCACGAGCCGGCCGGCGCCGGCCTTGGCGGCGTGCTCGGCGGCCTGGCGGCCCGTCAGGTGCAGGCCGGCGGGCAGGTCCGGCTGGTCGACGAACGACGCCTCGCACAGGAACAGGTCGGTGTCCCCGGCCAGCTTCACCAGCTCGGCCGACTCGCCCGTGTCGCCGGAGTAGGCGACGCTCCTGCCGCCGTGGGAGACGCGGAACCCGTACGCCTCGACCGGATGGTTGACCAGCCCGGCGGTCACGGTGAACGGCCCGATCCCGAACGTCCCCGGCTCCAGCCGGGTGAAGTCGAAGGCGGTCTCCAGGCCCGGCTCGTCCGGCATGCCGTAGGCGGCGGCCAGCCGGCGCGGCGCGTCGACCGGCGCGTGCACCGGCACCCGCGGGTACGGCGCGCCCGGCCCGTACGTGCGCACCACGTGATAGCCGCACAGGTCGAGGCAGTGGTCGGCGTGCAGGTGGGACAGGCAGATGGCGTCGACGTCGTAGAGGCTGATGTGCCGTTGGAGCGCGCCCAGCGCTCCCGTGCCGAGATCCAGCAGCAGCCGGAAGCCCTCGGCCTCCAGCAGGTAGCAGGACGCGGGGCTGTCAGGACCGGGGAAGCTCCCTGAGCAGCCGATGATGGTCACCTTCATGTGGGCCTCCGTTAGAGGTAGTACCCCCCACCGGTGTGACTTCGACCGCGTCGATCTCCGGGCCCAGGAAGCGGCGTCCGAGCTGGCCGAACAGGGTGGAATCGCCGGTGGCGCGGAAGCGGTGCCGGGGGGTGGCCTCACTTCCCGCCGCCAGGTCGCGGTCGTGCAGGATCCGATAGACGTCCTTGGCCGTCTCGTCGGCGCTGGAGACCAGCGTGACCCCGTCGCCGGCGACGTAGGAGATGGCGCCGGTGAGCAGCGGGTAGTGGGTGCAGCCGAGGATGAGGGTGTCGCACTCGGCCTCCTGGACGGGCCGGAGGTATTCGCGTACGACCTCGATGAGCTCCTCGCTCGCCGTCTCCCCTCGTTCGACGTACTCCACCAGGCGTGGGGCGGCCACGCCGGTGAGCCGGACGTCGGGAGCGGCGGTGAAGGCGTCGTGGTAGGCCATCGACTGGATGGTGGCCCGGGTGGCGATCACGCCGACCCTGCCGGTGCGGGTGGCGCGCACCGCGCGCCGGGTGGCCGGCTGGATCACCTCGACGACCGGCACGTCGTAACGCTCGCGGGCGTCGCGCAATACGGCGGCGCTGGCGCTGTTGCACGCGATCACCAGCATCTTGACGTCGTGCTCGACGAGGTGGTCCATCACCTCCAGCGCGTAGGTGCGCACCTCGGCGAGGCGCCTCGGGCCGTAGGGCTGACGGGCGGTGTCAGCCACGTAGGTGATGGACTCATGAGGCAGCTGATCGATGATCGCTCTGGCGACCGTCAGACCGCCCACCCCGCTGTCGAAGATCCCAATGCTCGCGTCCGGCACCCTTCAGAGGGTAGGCGACCTGCGGGATTCTCTCTGCGTAAGAATGCTCACAGTGCTCGTTCGTGTCACCCGCGTCCCACGCGAGCCAGTTGGCGTGACTGCGCGACGAGCCGCCCCGCCGAGTCCCAGACCTCGACGTCCTCGTCGAACCAGCCGTCGGAGATGAGCCGGCCGCCGCCGATCAGCGTGAGCCAGCCGGGGGCCGGCAGCGCCCGCAGGTGCCAGGTCAGGTCGACGGTCGGCGCCCAGCCACGGGCGCCGGCCGAGAACACCACGGGCGGCAGCGCGTCGACCGCGAGGGCCAGCACGTAGGGGTCGGGGTCCTGGGGCTCGGCCATCCTGAAGTAGGCGCGCGACTCGGGGCGTCCCGTCGGCTCGCCGTTCAACCAGCCGACGGTGGGCGGGTCGAAGCGCATCTCCATGCGGGCGTTGAGCGTCATGTTGGACTCGGGCTTGGGGTCCGGCAGTTTCAGGCACTCCTCGGGGGGCGGCATGACATATCCCGCTTTGTCGGCGTACGCGGGCTCGGCGTCGCCGAGGGTGGCCGTGGTGACCAGGCTCTCGATCTGCGTCACGCCGTCCTGGACGAGCGTCGCCCTGGTGAAGGCCACGGTCCGGCCCGCCTTGAGCTGCTCGACCACGACCCGCGCGGGGCCGGCGGCGGGCGACCGGTGAAACTGCGAGGTCGTGCTGACGGGGTGATCGAACGGCGAGGAGTCCACCACCGCGCGGAGGACGACGGCCATCAGGTATCCACCGTTGAGCGGGCCGCCGATCGCGTATCCGGGATCGAGGCAGACATCATAGGTGCTCTCGTCCACCCGGATCGCCTGCGTGGCCTCGTCGAACTTGGTCATCAGCCCTGCCTTTGAATCCGAACTTTATTCTAGTAGCCCCATACTCTACGGCATTCGTCCATCAAAGCGCCGACCTGGGAAAACGCACTCGAATGGGACAGTTCGAGCATGGCAAGTGCTGCGCGTGGTGCGCGGGACGCGCAGTCGTGCCGTGGTCGGCGGTGGAGGACTACGACGAGGGCGAGGTCCACCTCAACACAGGGCGCAAAGAGGTCACTTGGGCATGAATCCAGACTTCAGCACATTGCAAGCGCCCGTCTAGCAACATCAGCTACCTTCACTGTGGTCATAAGTCCACATTGTGAGTTGAGTGATGTCTGCGAATAATCCCCCTAGTGGCCAGGATCCCGACCGGACCACGGCATACCGTTGGAATCCCGAGCAGGAGCCCGCGAACCCACCGCTTTCACCGGGCCAGCCATACCCACCGCAGTCCTATGGCCAGCAGTCCCAGTACGGGCAGCAGGCGTCCTCGGGCCAGCAGGACCCGTACGGGCAGCAGGCGTCCTACGGCCAGCCCGACCACGGGCAGGCCGCCTTCCAGCAGCAGGCCGGCTACAACCAGCAGCCCTACGGCCAGCAGTCGCACGGTCAGCACTCACATGGTCAGCAGGGCTATGGCCAGCAGTCGCACGAGCAGCAGGGCCACGGCCAGCAGGGCTATGGCCAGCCGCAGGGCTACGCGCAGCAGCAGGGCTACGGCCAGCAGCCGCCCACCCGGCAGGACCCCTACGCGCAGCAGGCCCCGTACACACAGCAGGCGCACTACGGGCAGCAGCCGCAGTACGGCCAGCAGGATCCGTACTCGCAGGCCGGTTGGCAGCAGCAGGGCCCGGAGGGCTTCGGCCCCGCCGACCCGCCGAAGAAGGCCCGCAAGGGCTGGATCATGGCCGTCGCGGCCGCCTTGGCCGTGGTGGTGCTCGGTGGCGGCGCCGTGTGGGCCGTGGGCGCGATCGGCGGTGGTGGCACGCAGCCGCACGAGGTGCTGCCCGCCGCCGCCGTGGCCTACGTCCGGTTCGACCTGGACCCTGCGGCCAACCAGAAGGTGGCGTTGTTCCAGCTGGCCAGGAAGTTCACCGTCACGAAGGACTCCTTCTCCGGTGAGGACCCGCGCCAGGCGCTGTTCGACGCGATCAAGAAGAGCAACAAGAGCGTCGCCGGCCTCGACTTCGCCAAGGACGTCGACCCCTGGCTGGGCAGCAGGATCGGTATGGCCGTGCTGCCGCCGGCGGCGGGCGCCAAGGAACCGGGCGTCGCCGTCGCCGTCCAGGTCAAGGACGAGGCGCTGGCCAAGGCGGGCATCGCCAAGCTGATGAACGGGGAGAAGATCGGGGTCGCCTTCCGTGACGACTACGCGCTGCTCGCCGCCACCCAGGCCGAGGCCGACAAGTACGCCACCGCCGAGGGCAGCCTCGCCGCCAACGGCGACTTCAGCGACGACCTGGACGCTCTCGGCGAACAGGGTGTCCTGTCCTTCTGGGGTCACCTGGGCAAGCTCGCCGAGCTGGCCAAGGGCGAGATGACGGCGGAGCAGACCAAGCTGCTGGGCCAGGTGAAGAACGCCCGGTTCGCGGGCGCGCTCCGCTTCGACAGCGCCTACGTCGAGCTGGCCGGCGCGGTCCGCGGTCTGGAGGGCTTCACCGACGGCGACCCGCAGAGCGCCAACCTGAGCACGCTGCCGGCCAGCACCGCGGGCGCGCTGTCCATCTCGGGCCTCGACCAGATCATCACCAAGCGGTGGGCGGAGATCGAGCAGTCGGCCACCGCCGCCGGCGGGACCGAGTTCAAGCAGTTCGTGGACCAGGCCAAGCAGGCGTACGGCCTGCAGCTGCCCGACGACCTGGCCACCTTCCTGGGCAAGAACCTGACGGTCGCGGTCGACAGCGAGGGCCTGGACAGCGACCAGGTCAAGGGCGGCGTGCGCATCGTCACCGACCCGGCCAAGGCCCAGGCCGTCTTCGACAAGGTCCAGCAGGCGATGACCTCCAGCGGCCAGGCCGCGCCGCAGATCGCCAAGGTCGCGGGCGACGGCACGTTCACCCTGGCCACGTCCGAGGAGTACGCCAAGCAGTTGTCCGCCGAGGGCGAGCTGGGCGAGAACGAGACCTTCACCACGGCCGTCCCCGACGCCGACGCGGCGACCTTCGCCCTGTTCGTCGACCTGGACAAGGTAGAGAAGTACTACCTGGAGAGCATGAAGGGCGACGACAAGGCCAACGCCCAGGTCCTGCGCGCCATCGGCCTCAGCGGCAAGCAGACCGACACCGAGGGCACGTTCTCCCTGCGGGTGCTGTTCAACTGAAGCCCTGACACGTGAACGGGCGGCCGGTCTCCCACCGGCCGCCCTAAGCCCAGAGCTGGCCTTCGAGCCGTTCCTCGGCCTCGTCCAGGGTGCCCTCGTAGGCCCCGGTGGACAGGTACTTCCACCCGCCGTCGGCCACGACGAAGACGATGTCGGCCCGCTCCCCCGCCTTGACCGCCTTGCGGGCCTCGCCCAGGGCGGCGTGCAGCGCGGCGCCGGTGGAGACGCCCGCGAAGATGCCCTCGGCCGACAGCAGCTCACGGGTGCGGCGCAGCGCGTCGACGGAGCCGACCGAGAAGCGCGTGGTCAGCACGGACTCGTCGTAGAGCTCGGGGATGAAGCCCTCGTCCACGTTGCGCAGGCCGTACACGAGCTCTCCGTAGCGCGGCTCGGCGGCCACGATCCGCACGCCGGGCACCCGCTCGCGCAGGAACCTCCCGACGCCCATGAGGGTGCCCGTCGTGCCGAGACCGGCGACGAAATGGGTCACGCCCGGCAGATCCTCGAGGATCTCCGGCCCGGTCGTCTCGTAGTGGGAGCGCCAGTTGGCCGGGTTGCCGTACTGGTAGAGCATCACCCAGGACGGATTCTCGGCGGCGAGCCCCTTGGCCACCCGGACGGCCTCGTTGGAGCCGCCGGCGGCGGGCGAGGAGATGATCTCGGCGCCCCACATGCGCAGCAGCTGGCGCCGCTCCTCGGAGGTGTTCTCCGGCATCACACAGATGAGCCGGTAGCCCTTGAGCTTGGCCGACATGGCCAGTGAGATGCCGGTGTTGCCGCTGGTCGGTTCGAGGATCGTGCAGCCGGGCGTGAGCAGCCCGTCCTTCTCGGCCGCCTCGATCATCCACAGCGCGGGCCGGTCCTTGACCGATCCGGTCGGGTTGCGGTCCTCCAGCTTGGCCCAGACTCGCACGTCGGCGGAGGGCGAGAGCCGGGGAAGACCGACCAGCGGCGTGCGCCCGACGGAGTCGATCAGTGAGTCGAAACGCATGTCAGCCGCCGGCGACGGCCGGCAGCACGGTCACCGTGTCGCCGTCGGACACCGGCGTGCCGAGCCCGCCGAGGAACCGGACGTCCTCGTCGTTGACGTAGACGTTGACGAAACGGCGCAGGTTGCCCTGCTCGACGAGCCGCTCCTTGAGACCCGGGTGGCGGGACTCCAGGTTGCTGATGAGCTCGTCGAGGGTGGCGCCCTCGGCGTCGACGGCCTTGGCGCCGTCGGTGTAGTTACGGAGGATGGTCGGAATGCGAACCTCGATGGCCATCGCGGTCAGTCTCCTCGGATCAGGTCGTCGTTCATCGGCGGCAACACCGATGGCTGGGTGCGGAATTCCAGCTCAACGACAGTCGTAGAGGACGACAGCCGGAGTGTGCGCGAAACGATAACTCTGCACAGGCCGGACCATCATGGGACAAACCTTACCTCTTCCTCGGTGATCTCGCCGTCCAGGATCCGGTAGGAGCGGAACTCCACCTGGTCCTCGTCACGAGTCGAGACGAGCACGTAGTGGGCGTTCGGCTCGGAGGCGTAGGTCACGTCGGTGCGCGAGGGGTAGGCCTCGGTGGCCGTGTGGGAGTGATAGATCACCACGGGCTCCTCGTCGCGCTCGTCCATCTCGCGCCAGACGCGGAACTGCTCCATCGAGTCGAAGCGGTAGAAGGTGGGCGACCGCTCGGCGTTGGCCATCGGGATGAACCGCTCCGGGACACCGTCTCGTCCGGCGATCACGCCACACGCCTCATCGGGGTGGTCGGCCCGCGCATGGGCAACGATCTTGTCCACGAGTTCCTGCGGGATCGTCAGCATGCCCCGGAAGCTACCAGAGGGCCCGGACCAGGGTGTCCTGGAGGTAGGTCAGCCAGTCGTAGGTCACGTAGGCCGGATAGCGGGGGTCGTCCTCGGACATCATCGCGATCTCGTCGTGGATCTCCTCGGTCACCTCCAGCTTGGTGCCGAGCGCCAGCCGCACGTCGTTGAGGGAGCGCAGCCACGCCTGGGCCTGCTCCGGCGTGAGCTCGCTGCGCCCCGGCCGGGCGGTGTCGAGCATGGTCTGCGCGTCGGCGCGCTTGCCGTCGCGCAGCGTCGCCTCGGTGTAGCGGCGGAACTCCGCCGACTCGTCGGCGTCCTGGTAGGCCGAGGGGAACAGCCGCGCCAGCACCGGGTCGTCGGGCGCCTTGCCGCCCGCGGCGCCGATGCCGAGCGCGCGCTCGAGCGGATCGTCACCCGTCTCGCCCGGCTCCACCAGCCCGAGCACCTGCGTGACGAGCGAGCGCAGGATCGAGACCTCCGCCGCCTCGAAGTCGGCGACGACGGACCCGCCGCGACCTGAAGAGAATCCGGAGCTCACGCGTGCCGCCTCACTTGACCGAATCCGGCTGGAGCGTCGCCCACAGGCCGTAGGAGTGAAGAATCTGCACATCGCGTTCCATCTCTTCACGGGTGCCGCTGGACACCACGGCCTTGCCCTTCTGGTGGACGTCCATCATCAGCTTCTCGGCCTTCTCGCGGGTGTAGCCGAAGACGGTCTGGAAGACATAGGTCACGTAGGACATGAGGTTGACCGGGTCGTTCCAGACGATCGTCACCCATGGCAGATCGGGCCGGACGTCCGTTGACGGACGCTCGACGGCGATTGGAGCGGTGCTACCCACATCCACCATCCTGCCCTACCTCGGCCGTAGTCTTCGAGTCGTGACGACGACCATGAGCACCGCGTTGCTGACAGATCACTATGAGCTGACAATGTTGCAGGCGGCGCTGCGCAGCGGAGCCGCCTCCAGGCGCGCGGTCTTCGAGGTGTTCGCCCGGCATCTGCCCGGTGGCAGGCGGTACGGCGTCGTGTCCGGCACCGGGCGGGTGCTCGACGAGCTGGAACGATTCCGTTTTGGTGACGAAGAGCTTACTTTTCTGCGGGACCACCAGGTGGTCGACGAATCCACCCTGGCCTACCTCGCCGACTACCGGTTCTCCGGCGACATCCACGGCTACGCCGAAGGCGATCTCTACTTCCCCGCCTCCCCGATCATGGTGGTGGAGGGCACGTTCGCCGAGGCCGTGCTGCTGGAGACGTTGATCCTGTCGATCCTCAACCACGACTGCGCGATCGCCTCGGCCGCCTCCCGGATGCGCAACGCGGCGGGCGGACGCCCCCTCATCGAGATGGGCTCGCGCCGCACCCACGAGCGCGCCGCCGTCGCCGCCGCCCGCGCCGCCCACCTCGCCGGTTTCGCCTCCACGTCCAACCTGATGGCCGGCCACCTCTACGGCATCCCCACGGCCGGTACGGCGGCGCACGCGTTCACGCTGCTGCACGACTCCGAGAAGGCCGCGTTCGAGGCCCAGGTCGCCTCACTCGGGCCCGGCACCACGCTGCTGGTCGACACCTACGACGTGGCCGAGGCGGTCCGCACGGCGGTCGAGCTGGTCGGCGCCAAGCTGGGCGCGGTCCGCATCGACTCGGGCGACCTCGGCGCCGCCGCCCAGGAGGTGCGCGAACAGCTCGACGCGGTCGGCGCCTTCGACACCCGCATCCTGGTCACCTCCGACCTCGACGAGTACGCCATCGCGGCCCTGGCCGCGGCCCCCGTCGACGGCTACGGCGTGGGCACCTCGCTGGTGACCGGTTCGGGGGTGCCCACGGCGGCGCTGGTCTACAAGATGGTGGCCCGCGAGACCGCCGGGGGCCGGATGGAGCCCGTCGCCAAGCGCTCGGTCGGCAAGCCGTCGCGCGGCGGACGCAAGCGCGCGTACCGGCTGTTCGACGAGCACGGACGGGCCGAGACCGAGCTGATCACCACCTCGGACGTGGTGCCGGAGGGCGGTGTCCCGCTGCTGCGCGAGCTGGTGCGCGACGGCCGGACCGTCGGCGCGGAGCCGCTCTCCGCCGCCCGCGAGCGTCACGCCGAAGCGGTCGCGCTGCTCCCCCTTGAGGCGTTGCACCTCGCGCGCGGCTACGCGGCGATCCCGACCGAGTTCGCCTGACGCGCCTGACGTATCGTGCTGCCTGTGACTCCTCCGCTCCCTGAAGGGAGCGGCTTCTCGCTAAGCCGCTTCCGCAGCGTCGCGAAGGGCAAGCCCCGCCCTGAGGATGTTGAC
>NZ_JCADBK010000029.1:0-89096 GCF_059358955.1 Nonomuraea sp. CX421
CCGTTGAGGACCCGAAGGTCAGTCAGTCCAAGGGTCAGACCCTGGCGGGAAGCGCTCATCTACATCATCACTGTCAGTCCACCCAAAGGTCCCACGTGCCGAGGTGGAAACGGATCGTCTTCACGCAGACGGGGTTGGTCCAGCGCCCCTTTCGCACCCCGTCACGGGCGGCCGCCCGGCACCCGGCCTCGGAGTAGTAGGAGGCGATGTAGCGCTTGGCGGCGGACTCGTCGGCCGCGGCGGCCCCGGCGGGCGTCAGCACGGCGCCGGCGACCGCCAGGCAGGCGAGCAGTCTGAAAGAGGTGCGCATGGGGAGCTCCAACGAAGGAGGATCGCGGAATGTAATCACTTGATCACCCATAGTAGCAATGAGCTAACTGCGATCTCCTGTTTCCGCAGATCTGCAGGGGCAGCCCTCCCCCAACCAGGTCCGCGAAGTGTGGGCCGTGGCCTCGCTCAGGGCGCGGCCACGCCGTGGGATCCAGTGCGATCGCCCCCCTGCCGTAACGCGGCGGCGGTCACCCCGGCCTTGAGCGGCTCCAGGCATGAGCTATGAGCCCAATTTGAGGTTCTCCGTCCTGAGGCGGGAGATTTCTTCGAGGATCGCTTTTTCTTTGCGGATGTCCTTCAGTGCTGCGCTCTTGAGGTCATTAAAAATGCTCAGCGCTGCCTTCATCCTTTCGTCGAAGATACTTACGAGAGCTCTGGCTTTTTTGTCCGCATCCAGGAGGCTCCACGGCCAGGTCTGGATCACCCAGTCATTGTGCTCGTCCAACGACTTCTTGAGCGTTAGTAGATTTTGCAGGGCGAGCTTCTTGTAGTTGGCAAGGTGGTGGCCTATATCCCAAGTTGGGAAGTTAAGCGCCCAGGACGAGTCGTGGAGGTCCTGGGCGTTCCGTGCGGGAACGGAGTACCAGTATTCCAGGAAGGCTTTGAATGCCGCCCCTCCGTTCCGCTCATCCAAATATTTCATATATTTCTCGCCTTCCGGCAGTTCGGCCCTGTTGGCCGTTCTCAGCCATCTTGAGCCCGCCTCATGATATTCCCAGTTGTCGTCCGCCGGCCATTTGAACCACATCGCGCCCTTGTCCGTCCAATGCGCGAGGAGGCTCCGCACCTCGTCGTGGTCCGCCAAGTCCATGTGCGACGGGATGTTGTAGAACTCTTTGCTCACGGCTTCTCCTTTTCTGGACGATCGAGGGCCTTCTCAAGGTCACCGAACCCCTCAGCGAGATTGTGGTCCTCTACGGCAGCCTGCCTTTTGGCCATCATCGTGAGTCCGTCCGAGCCGAGCCTCACCATACCGACCAGGTTCTTTATTGATGAATTTGCCGCCATAGCCGCGGCATCAAGTTCCACTGCGGCATCATCGGCGATGTAACACATCCAGGGCGCGGGCAGACCGCGGCGGCTCTCGGGCCGGGGAGCCGGCTGATCGGCTTCGCTCGTTATGTACTCCTCAACGTTATCCAGCCATCTCGCTGTATCTCTGAGCGACTCGCGATTCCACTTGGCTTCTTCCGATCCGGCCAATTAACGCTCTCCTTGCTCGGCGGCCGGTGACTTCGCGGCCGCGACGGACGGGATCGACAGCTCAGCGGTCTTGCGACAGTTTGGCGAGCGTTTCCTGGATCTCCCGCGTTCGATACGCGTACATCTGCGCGTTCTCCTCCAGGCTCTTCCGAAGGCGCTCCTGGATGACGCGCGCCCGCTCCTCACGCAGGGGGGCGGTCGCCTGGGCGAAGCGGCGAAACCAGTCCTCCTGGGCGTTCCGCAGCGCCTCCGCAGCCAACTCGGCCAGCTCCTCGGAACCTCGGCGCATCACCCGGGGATCTACCTCGACGAGCTCGACCAGCCCGCTCCCGCCGATCGTCACCCGGACACTCCGGTCGCCCGAAAACCCCTGCCCCACCAGCTGGGCAGCCAACTCACGGCATTCAGGAAGGACCGACTCCATGGAATAGCCCACTTCAGCCGGGCAACGGTCGTTCATCTCTACTCCGATACGGCACTCATCGTTCGCGATGGCAGCCCTCAAACCAGCATGATCCTATATAAAGATCGCCCAAGAAAGGGAGGAGTCGTCATATAGCAGCACATTGCATGTTGGATGGACCCATCGGGCTGAGCGATCTTCTGTTTCCACGGACCCAGGGGCTCCCCTCCCCTCGCCGGGTCATCAATCTTCGTGGACGTCCGGCAGGTCGCAGGAGCAGCCCCATCGGCGACGCCAGTCGCTCAGCTCCCCCGCCTCGCGTACGCCGGTCCGTGTGAAGGTGCGCAGCGCGGAGCGCCAGAGGTCGTGCGCGGACGGGCAACCGTCGAGCCGGGAGCGCGCCGCGCCCAGGTCCCGGCGGGTACGGGCGGCCCAGAGATCGTGTTCCATGTCCTCCCACTCGGTCAGGGCCAGGTGGAGGTGGGCGAGGGCCTGTTCGGGGCGTCCCGCCGCGAGATGCGCCTCACCGAGGGTGCGCAGGGCGAGCGCCGTGCCGAACCGGTCACCCAGCTCGGCGCTCATCTCCAGCCCCGCGGCGAGCAGCCGCTCGGCCTCCGCCGTTCGTCCGGCGCGGAGCCAGACCTTGGCCAGGGCCTGGCCGGTGTAGCAGCGCAGGTGCGGGTCGGCCAGCCCGGTCGCCCGCCGGTGAGCCTCCGCGCACCACCTCTCCGCCCCCACGAGGTCTCCCCTGGCCCGGAACACCAGACCGATGCCACGGATGGCGATGATCTCCCCGGGACGGTGTCCGGCCAGGCGGAACGCCCGCGCCGCCAGGCTCAGCCGGCCGAGCGCCCGCCGGTCGGCGCCCAGTTCGCGATCCGCGACGCCCAGGCCGTAGCTCGCGTGCGCGACGCCCTCGCCGTCGCCGAGCTCCTCGCACATCCGCAGCCCCCGGGTCAGCAGCGGTCTCGCCTCCTCGTGCTCGCCGAGCTCCTTGTGCACGGTCCCCAGGCCGTTCAGCGCGTTCGCCTCACCGCACGCGTCGCCTAGCTCCCGGTAGAGGGCCAGCGCGCGGGTGAAGTGCCGCTTGGCGTCGGCGAACCGGTCCTCGCAGTAGCGCAGCTGTCCCAGCCCGCTCTCTGCGGCCGCCTCGGCACGGCGGCTGCCGCCGGCGCGCGCGGCCGCGTGGGCGGCGTCGAGCGCGCGGTTCCAGGGGTCGAACCGGTTGCGGACGGCGAACAGTGCGTGCACCAGCGTTTCGGTGAGGGCGTAGGCCAGCTCGTCGAACCCGGAGCGGGCGGCGCGCTCGACCAGGCCGACGAGGAACTCCTCCTCGGCGGCGAGCCAGCCGGGAGGGGGGACCACGGTGGGCTCGGCGGGCTCGGGCGGGTGGTGCCTCCTCGGCAGTGTCAGGGGCAGCCGCGCGACCATCGTTCCCATCGTCCGCAGACCGGCGACGGCCACCCGTTCGATCGCGGCGGCCGCCTTCGCGGGGAGCTCCACCTCCGCGGCCCGCTCGGCCGCGTAGACCCGGACCAGGTCGTGCGTACGGTAGCGCGCGCCGGCCCCCCGGCCTCCGACGATCTCCAGGAGCCGGTGGTCGGCCAGGTCCTCGACCAGTTCGAGTGCCCGGCCGGGCGGCAGGTCGAGGAGCGCGGCCACGGCCCAGGCGCCGAACGCGGGCGATCCCAGCAGGCTGATCAGCCGCAGGGCCCGGCGCCGGTCGGCGGCCAGGCTCCGGTAGCCGAGCGCGATGCTCGCCCGGACGTCGAGATCGTCCACGGTCAGTTCGTCCAGGCGGTGGCGCTCGTCCGCGAGCCTGGCCACCAGGTCCGAGATCGCCCAGTGCGGGCGCGTGGCCAGGCGGGCCGCCGCGATGCGCACGGCCAGCGGCAGTCCGGCGCAGAGCCGTACGACCTCGGCGGCGTCGCGCGACTCGGCCCGCACCCGCTCGTCACCGGCGACGTGGCTCAGCAGGCGCACGCCCTCGGCGTCGGAGAGCACCCGCATCTCGACCCGGGCGGTGCTCGGCAGGCCGGCCAGCCGTCGGCGGCTGGTGACGATCACGCCGCAGCCGGGGTCACCCGGGATCAGCGGCCGGATCTGCTCCACGCTCCCGGCGTCGTCGAGGACGAGGAGCAGCCGCCGCCCGTCCAACGCCTGCCGGAATCGTCCGGCCGTCTCGTCGAGACCGGCGCCGTCGCCGGGCGCCTCGACGCCCAGGCTGCGGAGCAGCCGTTCCAGCGCCTCCGCCGGCGGCAACGGCTGCGCTTCGGTTCCCCGCAGGCCGATGTAGAGCGACCCGCCGGGATAGGACTCCCGGAGCCGGTGCGCCGCGCGCACGGCCAGGGTGCTCTTGCCCACGCCGCCCTGTCCCGTCACGACGACCACCGGCACCGCGCTGGACCCGGCTCGGGGTTCCCGGACCGGCAGGTGCTTCTCGATCAGGGCGAGCTCGTCGTCGCGGCCCACGAAGTCGCCGATGTCCGGCGGCAACGGGCTCGGCGGCCCCGGCAGGCCGGGCAGCAGCCGTACGTCGTCGGCGAGTACGCGCCGGTGCAGCTCGCGCAGCTCGGCTCCGGGCTCCAGGCCCAGCTCGGCGACGAGCTCTCCCCGGATCCGCTGGAAGATCTCCAGGGCCTCACCCCTGCGGCCCGCCCGGTAGAGCGCGAGCATCAACTGGGCGCTGAACCGCTCGTGCAGCGAATGCCGGCTCGCCAGCTCGGACAACTCCGGGATCAGCGTGGTGTCCCGGCCCAGCGCCAGCTCCGCCTCGGCTCGGCGCTCCTGCGCCGCGATGCGCAGTTGCCTGAGCCGGTCCGCCTCGAAGACGAGCGGCGGGCATTCCGGGAAGTCCGCGTACGGCTCGCCCCGCCAGAGCGCGAGCGCCTCCTCGAAGCGCTCGACCGCGCGGCCGGGGCCGCCCTCGGCCAGCGCGGTGTCTCCCTCACCGATCAGCCGCCGGAACCTCGGCGCGTCGATCTCCTCGTCGGCGGCGGCGAGGGAGTAGGCGTCCCGGTGGCCGAGGATGCGGTCCTGGCCGAGGGCGCGCCGCAGCCGGTGCACGTACAGCTGGATGTTGCGCCGGGCCGAGGGCGGGGGGTCGTCGCCCCACATGGCCTCGGTCAGCCAGTCGATGGAGGCCGGTGCGCGCGCCCGGGACAGGAGAAGGGCGAGCAGGAGGCGCGGCTTGCCCGCGCCCCCGATGTCGACGTCTCCGTCGGCGCCCCGGCCCGTGCCCCCGTCCGACACGGCCATCGGCCCCAGAATGCGGAACTCCACTCACGCCCCACGTTCGTGAAATTTCAATCAATGACCATCTCAGCGAGCCCGTCGCCCTGTCAAGATCATCTCAAGGCGGGCCTCGTCGAGCCGTGACCGTACCACCTACATCTGTCGATATACCGGCGGTATACCGACATGCCGGATCCTCGCCCCGAACACTTCTCACCAACACCGGGGGCACAGTGAAACGACCTCTCCTCGCCGCGCTCGCGGCCGGCGTGACGCTTACGGCGCTCGCGGCGCCATCGGCCGCCTCAGCGTCGGCATCGGTCCAGAACGGGATCGACGTCAGGACGTCCAAGATCTCCTACCTGCAGTATCCGCAGACCGGCAAGGCCAGGGCGCAACTGCGGAACATCACCGTCACCTGGCGCAGGGATCGGGTCGAGAAGCAGGTGTGGGTCACCGTGACCGCACAGCTGCGCGACTCCGGCCCGGGCGACGGGCACTGCGCGCGGATGACGCTCTCAGCGGACGACGGGTATTTCGCCGACTTCAGGGAGACCACGGCCAAGGAGTGCAACGGGGTCTGGCAGACGAGATCTCTGGCCACCGCGCCAGGCAACTTCGAGGAGCCGGGCAGCTACGGAGCGACCAAACTCATTCTCCGCACGAACCCCAACGGATCCGGGACCTACTGGGGCCTGAAGAACCCCTGGGCCCCGAACTCCGGAAACCGCTGACGATCCGGCCAGGTCATCCTCCGGCCGCAGTGGTCGCTCCTGAGGTTGCGCACGGGGCCCGCACCCTCACAGCACGCCAGATCATCTCGACGCCGTCGCCCGGACGGGGAATCCGGGCGACGGCCACACCTCACCAGCACTGGGGGCACAGTGAAACGACTTCTCCACACCGCGCTCGTGGCCGGCCTGACGTTCACCGGGCTCTGCGCGACGTCGCCCGCCGCGTCGGCGCAGACCGGAGTCATCAGCAAAACGTGGAATCTCCCGAACCTGCAGAACCCGTCATCGGGCCGGGCGAAGGCGCAGATCCGGAACGCCAGGGTGACCTGGTACATCGACCGCACCGAAGGCCGGGAGTGGGTCACGGTCACCGCGCAGCTCCGCGACTCCGGGCCGGGTGACGGCTGGTGCGCCCGGATCCGGCTCGTGGACTGGACCACGCCGGGTAACGAACCGGCTTACGCCAAGGAATGCAACGGCGTCTGGCAGACCAGGGCACTCTCCACGAATTACACTCATTACGCCCGCCCGTCTCACCGGGCCCGGGTCAACCTCGACCTCTACACCTCGAGTGTCAGCTACGGCACATCGCTGCACATCAACCGTCCCTGGTAGGCGCACCTGATGCGTGTCGACACCGTCGCCCGGACGGGGAAGCGGGCGGCGGCGCCGGCGTGCTGGTGCTCACCACCGCCCTGAGCGGCTCCAGGCATGAATCACGGGTTTAATCCGAGGTCTTTCGGCATGGGCTTGGCGATCTGCTCGAGAACCGCTTTCTGCTTGACGATGATTTCCCTTGCCTGGCCCACGTCCTGCTCGAGCTGGGACGTGAGCGGCTTCATGCGGAGGTCGAATTCATCGACGAGGGACCGGGATCTATTTTCCACCTCGCTGCGGTCACCCCCCATCGAGGACCAACGGGACCACCACCATCCCTCGGTGTCGTCCAGCGCCTTCTTGAGATCCAGAAGACTCAGCATGGCGGTCTCCTTGAAGGCGGAAAGTTTTCGATTCACCGCCCAGACCGCTCCCCTCATCACCTCGGATGAGTGGGAGATTTCCCTGGCATTCTGCAGAGGAATGGAATCCCAGTACTCCAGGAAGGCGTCCAACGCCACCCCGTCGTTCTTCTCCCGCATCTCCTTGAACTGTTTCTTCAAGGCATCATTATCTTCCAGCTGCGCCAGCAGCACATCACGCACATCACCCCAGGCCTCGAACGCGTCGTAGTATTCCGAGTTGTCGTCCGCCGGCCACCTGAACTTCATGCCTTTTTGGCCCCAGTGCGAGAGAAGATTCTCCACCTCTTCATGATCTGCGAAGTCCAGGTAGTACGGAGTTCTGCGGAAGTCGATGTCGTTCACGACGTCTCCCCTTCCGGCCGATCAAGTTCCTTCTCAAGCTTCCCGTACGCCGCGGCGAGGTTGTGGTCCTCCACGGCGGTTTCTTTCTTGGCCATCCTGGCGAGGCCGTCCGACCCCCACGTGACCTGGCCCCTCAGGTTCGACAGCGCGTCCAGCACCGCCTTAGCCGCCGCATTGACCTCCACGGCGAGTCCGTCGGCATAGAACCACTGGTAGTGGTGCGGGATCGGATCGCGTTGGCCCGAGGGCCGGGGGGCGCGCCGGTCGTAGGTGCGATCATCCGTTTTGGTCAGCTCTTTTACGGCACCCGCAATGCCCTCTATCGCTTTCGATCCTTTGTTGAGGGAATCGGGGTTCCACGTGGCGCCTTCGGGGCCGGCCAATCAACACTCTCCTTGTTCGGCGGCCGACGCCTTTGCGGCCGCGACGGACGGGATCGACAGCTCAGCGGTCTTGCGACAGTTTGGCGAGCGTTTCCTGGATCTCCCGCGTTCGATACGCGTACATCTCCGCGTTCTCCTGCAGCCGCTTCCGCAGGCGCTCCTGGATGACGCGCGCCCGCTCCTCACGCAGGGGGGCGGTCGCCTCAGCGAAGCGACGGAACCAGTCCTCCTGGGCGTTCCGCAGCGCCTCCGCAGCCAACTCGGCGAGCTCCTCGGAGCCCCTGCGCATCACCCGGGGGTCCATGTCGACGAGTTCGACCAGCCCGTTCCCGCCGATCGTCACTCGGACACTCTGGTCGCCCGAAAACCCCTGCCCCACCAGCTGAGCAGCCAACTCACGCGATTCGGGAAAGACCGACTCCATGGAATGGCCCACTTCAGCCGGGTAACGGTCGTTCATCTCTGCTCCGTTAAGGCACTCGTCGTTCGCGATCGCAGACAGGAAGCCATGACGACCGCTCGGGCGCAGCCGCGACGACGCTGATGCCGTCCACGCCCCTGGCCGCCAAGACCTGCCACCACCACAATCGCCTCCAGCTTCACTCCGCGCCCATCTCCACGACCGGGAACATCCTCACCGAATGGCATTCGGATTGCACCAGGACCACAGAGGCACCGCACGCGAAGAGGTGAGCCACCGCGAATGTCGTAGCGGCTCTGAAACCAGCATGATCCTATATAAAGATCGTCAAAAAAGGGGAAAAGTCGCACGATAGCCGTACATCGCGACCGACCTGAGGCCATCGATCAGCAAAGCAGCCAGGCCATGGTCAGCCGATGCGGAGCGTGCACGGCCGCGGACCTGGCCTTTGGCCCAGGGTCACCGCAAGGCGAAGCCAAACCCGTGGGACCCGTAGTCGTGGAGGTGGGCCGTGGCGGTGGTCAGGGCTCGATGCCGCCGCGGAGCAGGCTCCACATGCGCCGGGCGGTCTCGGACCGCTCGGCGGCCGGGAGGTTGGCCAGGAGGCTGGCCAGCATGCCGACGGCCAGGACCAGATCCTCGGCCGTCACGTCGGCGCGGACGCGCCCTGCCCGCCGGGCCTCGGCCAGCCCGCCCTCCAGCAGCCTCGCCACGCGATCGCGCAGGACGATGACGCGCGGGTCGGGATGCGAGGGCGTGCTGACCATGGTGACGAACGCGGTCGAGGCGATCGTCTGCTCGGTGATCAGGGCCAGCACGTCGTCGAGACCGGCGCCGGGCTCGGCGGCCAGGGCCTCCAGGTCGGCGACGCTGTCCTCGAACACGGCCAGCGCGAGACTGACGCGATCGGGAAAGTGCCGGTAGAGGCTGCCCTGCCCGACTCCGGCGGCGCGGGCGACTTGTCCGGTTGCTGTGACCACGTCGCCTTCACCCTCTGCCGCACCCCCATCAGGAGGACGAACCATGACGACCGACACCTTCGACAACCGCGTAGCCCTCATCACCGGCGCCGGCTCCGGGATCGGCAGAGCCATGGGCACGTCGGAGGCGGAGCGCGGGCCGGTCGCGCCAGATGGCCATGCTGTCCCGTTCGGGCTTGGAGGCGGTGCGGCCGGGGCCGAAGCGACGGGACGGGCGCCGGCCTCGATCCGCTGCGCGGCACCCGCCGTGACGAGCACCGAATTGTCCACCTGCCGACCGCGTTCGACTACACCTCCGGCCTGGTGCTGGCACAGACCAACGTGGACGGCAAACGAACGAGATCACCTGATTCCAGCCTTTGCCAGCAGGGCTTGACCTAGAGGGATGCGTCCTCAGCGCCGACGCGCTCCACACCCAGCGCGAGCACGCCACCTTCCTGGTGACCGAGAAGAACGCCCGCTACATCCTGATCGTCAAGGAGAACCAGCCCACTCTGCACGCCCAGACCAAGCCTCGCGCTGGCCGTGTTCGAGGACAGCGTCGCAGATCTGGAGGCCCTGGCCGCCGAGCCCGGCGCCGGTCTCAGGCCGGTTGCGATGTACGGCTGCCATGATGACTCCTCCCGTTTCTGGTGATCTTTTTATAGGATCATGCTGGTTTCAGGGCTCGCTGCGACATTCAGGGGGGCTCGCATACTTGTGTGCCGCACCTCCAGCATCCCAGGTGAGATCCGAGTGCCACTCGGGACGTTCTCTTGGGTGACGGGCGCGGGGTGAAGCCGGAGGCGATCGTGATGGTGCGAGCCTTCCTAGCTCAGGTCGCGGACGGCATCGGGCGTCGGCACGCCTGCGCGGACGGTTTGTCATGGCTCCCTGCCCACGATCGCGAACGACGACTGCCTTAACGGAGCAGAGATGAACGACCGGTATCCACCCGTAGAATCGCCCTTTCCCGCATCGCGTGCGTTCGCTCATGATGTGATCGTGCACGGCTTCTCGGGCGACCAGAGCGTCCGAGTGACGATCGGCGGGAGCGGGCTCGTAGAACTCGTCGAGATAACCCCCCGCGTCATGCGCCGAGGTTCCGAAGAGCTCGCCGAACTGGCCCTGGAGACGCTGCGAAAGGCCCAAGAGGACTGGTTCCGCCGCTACGCGCAGGTGACCGCCCCCGAGCGTGCGGAGAGGGCGCGGATGATCCAGGAGCGCCTGCGGAAGAGACTGGAGCAGAACGCGGCGATGTACGCGTATCGAACGCGGGAGACGCTCGACAAACTGTCGCAGGACCGCTGAGTCGTCGATCCCCGTCCACCACGGCCGCGAAGTCACCGGCCGCCGAACAAGGAGAACGTTAATTGGCCGGTCCAGAAGGCGCCACGTGGAACTCCGAATCCCTCACCAAAGGAGCGGAAGCGATAAAGGTCCTTGCAGGGGCCGTATGGGAGGCCACCATAAGAACCGACGGCGAACTGCGCGGACCTGACCCCAAGAGGTTTCGCGACGAGCCCCCACCCTGGATGCATTTCATCGCTGATGATCTCGCCATAGCCCTGAGTAAAGCGGGTTCGGGGGCGGCAATGGCCATGTCGAACCTGTCCGACACGGCGAAGATCGGCTGGCAGGGGCTCCAAATGATGGCCAAAAAACAGGATGCCGTAGAGGACCACAACCTTGCTGAGGCGTTTGGTGACCTCGAGAAGGTACTCGATCGGCCGCAAGGGGAGACGTCATGAACGCTGTCGACTTCAGAAACACCCCCTCCCACCTGGACTTAGCAGACTACGGCGAGGTGCGGAGCCTCCTCGAGCATTGGACCGGTAGAGGCGTGATGAAGTTCCGCTGGCCGGCCGACGACAACGCGGAATACTCCAGGGCGGCCCGGGAATGGTTGAAAACGGCAGACAGAGTCAGGGTCCTGGCGCCGGTGGAAGGCGGTGATGCCGCTAAGGAACACATCGAAATGATGGACAAACTGAACAAGGGGGTAGCGTTCGAAGCCTTTCTGGAATACTGGGACTCCATTCCACGGCGGAGGGCCGAGAAAATCTACCACTCGTGTCAATCGCTTTACCTGGTAGTTATGGGTATATCCGAGATCCTTAACGCCTATAAGACGCACGCGCTGCAAAGTCTACTGGCGCTCCAAGAGGCGTTGGACAAAAATAATGACTGGACATGGTCGCCCTGGGGGCGTAGCCCCGGCGAGGTGGACAAGAGCGCCAGGTCCCTCATCGAGCAATTCGACTACAATATGGAGCCGTCACTAAGAAATTTCAGTACCCAGAAGGGCTTGGCACAGGAGATCGTCAACAAACATATAACGATCCTCTTTCAACTATCCCAGGTCTGGACGCACGATCTGAAGTTGGAGCCGTGATTCCATGCGCGGGAGCCGCCGCCGCCCAGGGCGGCGGTCAGGGCCACGGCGAGGTATCGGCACCAGCCCGAGTGTCCGTTTCGTGACGTGACCGGTCTGGGCTGTGGGAGGGGGCCGGAGACTCGTCTGAGGACGAGAACAGGCACGACCTTCGAGATCATGAGGTTCTCGACGCCTAATGATCACCAGAGGAGACCGCGGCTGTCCCCTCATCGCCGATCAGTGTTGCCCTTGGCCAGCTGGCCGAGCATGGCCGGTAGCCGCTTCTGCTGCCGAATGCCTCAGCCTGCTGGGGTGTTTCCAACGCCCTGGACGATCGTGTGGTCACCGCCGACGCCCTGCATACCCAGCCCAGCGTGGGCACGCCACCTGCCTCATAGAGCAGAGAGATGGTCCAAGCCAATCCACCGCCACAGCCGCAGCATCCATTTCGTGGCGAGATCCTTGGCGATGTGATCCATCCAGAACGGGAGCTGGTCGCGGCGGTTCTCAAGCCGGAGAGAACGCGGTTCGGGGGCGGTTCTTCCGGTTTTCTCCAATATGTACCGCGCGATGTTCTCCATCGCTTTCGATCCTCTGCTGAGAGAATCGCGATTCCATGTAGCACAGCCTTCGGCGGTCAATTGGCGCTCTCCTTGTTCGGCGGCCGGTCTCCACTTTGCCGCCATGCAGGCGCGCCGACGCCGTCCGTGACGTGGGCTGCGAGGGCCCGCCACCACCACAATCGCCTCCAGCTTCACCCCACACCCGTCTCGCCAAGAAAAGGGGAGAAACGGCGGTCAGGGCTCGATGCCGCCGCGGAGCAGGCTCCACATGCGCCGGGCGGTCTCGGACCGCTCGGCGGCCGGGAGGTTGGCCAGGAGGCTGGCCAGCATGCCGACGGCCAGGACCAGATCCTCGGCCGTCACGTCGGCGCGGACGCGCCCTGCCCGCCGGGCCTCGGCCAGCCCGCCCTCCAGCAGCCTCGCCACGCGATCGCGCAGGACGATGACGCGCGGGTCGGGATGCGAGGGCGTGCTGACCATGGTGACGAACGCGGTCGAGGCGATCGTCTGCTCGGTGATCAGGGCCAGCACGTCGTCGAGACCGGCGCCGGGCTCGGCGGCCAGGGCCTCCAGGTCGGCGACGCTGTCCTCGAACACGGCCAGCGCGAGGCTGATGCGATCGGGAAAGTGCCGATAGAGGCTGCCCTGCCCGACTCCGGCGGCGCGGGCGACCATGCTGAGCGGCGCGTTGTATCCGGCGTCGGCGAAGACCTCACGGGCCGCCGCTATGAGTGCCGCGCGGTTCTCCGCCGCGGCACTGGGCCCTCTGTTCGGTCGACGCGCGGCAGGCATGGCGGCTATCGTAGCAACCGGACATTGTTGTCCGGTTGCTGTGACCCACGTCGCCTTCACCCCCTCTGCCGCGCCCCCATCAGGAGGACGAACCATGACGACCGACACGTTCGACAACCGCGTGGCCCTCATCACCGGCGCCGGCTCCGGGATCGGCAGAGCGATGGCCATCGCCTTCGCCAAGGCCGGCGCCCGCGTGGTGGTCTGCGACGTCAACCGCGAAAGCGCCGAGCTGACCGCCTCCGGCATCGGGGAGGCCGCCATCGCCGTGACGGCCGACATCGGCGACGAGGCGTCGGTCACCGCGATGGTCGAGACCGCGATCAGCGCGTACGGACGCGTCGACGTGCTGTGCAACAACGCCGGCATCATCGACAACTTGGCCCTGCCGGCCGACATCTCGATCGAGATGTGGGACAGGGTGCTGCGCGTCAACCTGACCGGCACCTTCCTGGTCACCCACGCCGTCCTGCCGCACATGCTGCGCGAGGGACGCGGTGCGATCGTCAACACCGCCTCCGAGGCCGGCATCCGAGGCGGCGCGGCGGGCGCCGCCTACACCGCCTCCAAGCACGGCGTGGTCGGCCTGACCCGCAGCGTGGCCTGGGCGTACGCCAAGGAGGGCATCCGCTGCAACGCCATCCTGCCCGGCCCCACCCTGACCAACATCGCCACGGCGGAGGGCGCCGCCGCCTTCGACACGGCCGGCGTCACCCGGCTCGGGCCCGTGCTCGCCCTGGGCGATCAGATGGCCCAGCCCGAGCAGATGGCCGACGCCGCCCTCTTCCTCGCCTCCGACGCCGCCTCGTTCGTCAACGGCGCCATCGTCCCGGTGGACGGCGGCTGGTCGGCGGGCTGAGTTCCGTCGGCGGGGCCGACGCCGGTCGGCGGGCTGAGTTCCGTCGGCGGGGCCGACGCCGGTCGGCGAGCTGAGTTCCGTCGGCGAGCTGAGTTCCGTCGGCGGGGCCGAGGCCGGTCGGCGAGCTGAGGCCGGCGGTCCGCGCACCTGTTGACTCGGCGAACGCTCATCGCACAGACTACGAACCGTTAACCGGACAGAACTGTCCGGTTGGTGAGATCGCCTTCCGGGCCGTCTCGCGTGAAACGAGGGAGCTTATGACCGATCAGTGGGACGACCTCGTCGACGTACTCGTCGCGGGCTCAGGCGCGGCGGGCCTGACCGCGGCGATCGCCGCGGCCGACAAAGGGCTGACCGTCCTGGTGGTGGAGAGCACCCCGAAATGGGGCGGCACCACGTCCATCTCCGGAGGCGGGCTGTGGATGCCGGCCAACCCGCTCATGATCCGGGCCGGCGTCCAGGACTCCACCGGCGAGGCCCGCCGGTACCTGGACGACGTGATCGGCGACGTCGGGCCGGCCTCCTCGCCCGAGCGCAGGGCGGCCTTCCTGCAGACCGTTTCCGAGGTCGTGACCTTCCTCGGCCGCCTCGGCGTCAGGTGGAGAAGGTCCGCCGACTACCCCGACTACTATCCGGACCGGCCGGGCGGCAAGGTGGGCCGCTCCCTCGAGGTCGCGGCCTTCGACACCAGGCTGCTCGGCGACTGGTACGCCAGCTCGCGCGCCAAGGACAGCATCCCGCTCCCGCTCATGACCGACGACGTGTGGCTGCTGGCCCGCGCCTGGTCCACCCCCAGCGGCTTCGTCCGCGGCGCGCAGTTCGTCTTCCGCTCGCTCGGCCAGCTCGCCGCCGGCAAGCGCCCGGTCGGCATCGGCGGCGCGCTCGCCTGCTCGCTCATGCACATCGTGCGCACCCAGCAGACCCCCGTCTGGCTCTCCACGCCGATCGTCGACCTCATCGTGGAGGACGGCGAGGTGGTGGGCGCGGTCGTCGAACGGGACGGCCGGCGGCGGAGGGTCCGAGCCCGGCACGGCGTCGTCCTGGCCGCCGGAGGTTTCGCGAACAACCGCGAGTGGCGCCTGAAGCATCACGGCGTCCCCGGATACTCCTCCGCCCCCGAAGGCGACCTGGGCACCGCCATCGAGGCAGGCACCCGGGCGGGTGGCGCGCTGGCGCTCATGGACGACGCCTGGTGGGGCGGGAGCCTGATCGGCCCCGACGGCAAGAGCAGCTTCCTCGTCGCCGAGCGCTCGCTCCCCTTCAGCATCGTGGTGGACGCCAACGGCGAACGCTTCACCAACGAGTCGCAGTCGTACATCGACCTCGGACACGACATGCTCCGGCACGACGTGCCCGGCCCGATGTGGATGATCACCGACGTCAGGCACGCGCGGCGCTACCTGAACACCGCCTATCTGGGCCGCAAGAAGAAGTGGATCGAGGCGGGCCTGCTCGTCGAGGAGCCGTCCCTGAAGGCGCTGGCCACGAAGATCGGCATCCATCCGGAACGGCTGGCCGCGACCGTCGAGCGGTTCAACGGCTTCGCCCGCGCCGGGGTCGACGAGGACTTCGGCCGCGGCCGGACCGTCTACGACAACTACTACGGCGACCCACGGGTCAAGCCCAACCCCAACCTGGGCGCGCTGGAGCGGGGTCCCTTCCGCGCCGTCCGCATCCATCCGGGCGACCTCGGCACCAAGGGCGGCCTGCTCACCGACGAGCACGCCCGCGTCCTGCGCGAGGACGGGTCGGTCATCCCGGGCCTGTACGCGGCGGGCAACACCACCGCCTCGGTCATGGGCCGCACCTATCCGGGCCCCGGCTCGACCATCGCCCCCGCCGTCGTCTTCGGCTATCGCGCCGCGCGGCACGCCGCGTCCCGCTGAGTCCGGGCTCGGATCCGCTGACCGGTCCCCACCGGTCCGCGGGTCCGAGCGCCGCCGGTGTCGAGCAAGGGGCCAGAGGCGGGCCTGGGCGGCGGGTGGGAGCTTTTACCATTCGCGCATGACCACGCACGGATTCACGCTCACCGCCGAGGGACCGTTCAGTTTCGACGCCTCGCTGCGTTTCGTCGAGGACTGGCCGGCCACCAGCGCGCTGCCCTCCGATGGGCGGGCGCTGCGCTTCGCCTACTGCGCGGAGACCGACTGGCGGCCAATCGGCGTGACCGTGACGGCCGCGCCGGGCGGGGTCGCCGTGGCCACCACGCGGGCCGCCGGGCCGGGGATCCGGGGCGAGGTGGCCCGGATCCTGTCCCTCGACGTGGACGGCGCCGGGTTCGCCAAGCTCGGCGAGGCCGACCCGATCCTCGGCGAGCTGCACCGGCGCAGCCCCGGCCTGCGGCCGGTGTGCTTCTGGAGCCCGTGGGAGGCGGCCTGCTGGGCGGTGATCGTGCAGCGTTCGTCGATGCTCATCGCCTCCCGGATCAAGCAGCGCATCGCCGAGCGGTGGGGCGCGAAGGTCACCCTGGACGGGCGGGAGTACCCGGTCTTCCCGCCGCCCGTGACGCTGCTGGACGCGGGCGGGCTCGGTCTGCCCGCGCAGAAGGAGGAGTGGGTGCGCGGGCTGGCCCGCGCGGCGCTCGACGGCGTGCTCACCACCGAGCACCTGCGCTCCCTGGCTCCGGAGGAGGCCCTGGCCGAGCTGCGCGCCCTGCCCGGCGTGGGACCGTTCTCCGCCGGGCTCATCCTGATCCGCGGCGCGGGCGCGCCGGACGCGTTCCCGGGCGACGAGCCGCGGCTGTTCGCGATCCTGCGCGAGGCGTACGGCCTGCCGGAGGACACCCCGCCGGCCACCTACCGCGGGCTCGCCGAGGCGTGGCGGCCCTACCGCTCCTGGGCCTCCTTCCTGTTCCGGGCGTCCACCTACGGCGCCGTGGACGATCGCGCCGGTGCCCGGCGCCTGACGACAGATGATCACTGACAGCGACACTTACCCCACGTTCAGCAAAGAGTCACAACTCCATTACAACCGCCCGCAAAGGACTTTCGAACCCTGCCCCATATCCAGTGATACTGACACCGGCAACATCAACACCGGTCAACCGCGACTCGAACCGCGCGGGGGCGGACCGGGTGACAACCCAGAGCGGGTGGCTCTCTGGGCGATACGACCGTCTGCTCGCCGGCAGTCCACAAGACCCATGGCGTGCCAGCCGGCGTGAAGAACCCAAGGACGGCAGTGGAGATTGACCTCGTCATAGCCGGCGCCGGGCTCTTCGGCCTCACCGTGGCCGAACGATCCGCGCGCGAGCTCGGTTTACGGGTGCTCGTCGTCGAGCGCCGCGACCATATCGGCGGCAACGCCCACAGCGAGATCGAGCCGACCACCGGCATCGAGATTCACACCTACGGCACCCATGTCTTCCACACCTCCAACGAACGCGTCTGGGAGTACGTCAACCGGTTCACCGCCTTCACCCCGTACCTGCACCGGGTCTTCTCGGTGTTCAAAGGCCGCGTGTACTCCATGCCCATCAATCTGGGCACGATCTGCGAATACTTCGAACGCGTCCTGTCGCCCGGCCAGGCCCGCGCGCTCCTCGCCGAGCAGGCGGCGGAGTTCCCCGACCCGGCCAACCTCGAGGAGAAGGCCATCTCCCAGGTGGGGCGCCCGTTGTACGAGGCGCTCATCCGCGGCTACACGGCCAAGCAGTGGCAGACCTCGCCGCGCGACCTGCCACCGGAGATCATCGGCCGGCTGCCGGTCCGGTACACCTTCGACGACCGCTACTTCGACGACACCCATCAGGGCCTTCCGGTCGACGGGTACGCGGCCTGGCTGGAGCGGATGGCCGACCATCCCCGCATCGAGATCCGGCTCGGCACCGACTTCTTCGACCTGGACGCCGCGGGCGCCGTCCCCGTCGTCTACACCGGCCCGCTCGACCGGTACTTCGGCTACGCCGAAGGCGCCCTGACCTGGCGCACGCTGGACTACGAGATCGAGGTCGCGCCGACGGGCGACTTCCAGGGGACGGCGGTGATGAACTACGCCGACGAGGACGTCCCCCACACCCGCGTCCACGAGTTCCGCCATCTGCATCCGGAACGCGGCCATCCGGACGACCGGACCGTCATCATGCGCGAGTACTCCCGCTTCGCCGGCGCGGGAGACGAGCCGTACTACCCGATCGGGACCCCTGCCGACCGGGCCCGGCTGCAGGCGTACCGGAAGCGGGCCCGTAGCGAGCCCGGAGTGTTCTTCGGCGGCCGGCTCGGCACCTACAAGTACCTCGACATGCACACCGCCGTCGCGTCCGCGCTGACCATGTACGACAACCGGATCCGCCCGCACTTCGCCACGGGCCGGCGTTGACCACGGGCGACGGCCCGGCCGACGCCGGGCTCTCGATCGTGATCCCCTGCTTCGACGAGGCCGACAACGTCGGCCACGTCTACGCCGAGGTGGTGGCCGAGTTCGGCGACCTCGACCTCGAAGTGATCTTCGTTGACGACGGCAGCGGCGACGGCACCCTGCCCGCGCTCAAGGCGCTGGCGGACGCCGACCCCCGGGTGCAGTACATCTCCTTCACCCGCAACTTCGGTTTCGAGGCGGCGTTCTCCGCCGGATACCGGTACGCGAGCCGGCCGTGGGTCCTGCACCTCGACGCCGACCAGCAGTTCCCCGCCGCCGAGGCGCGCCGGTTGATCGAGGCGGCGGCGCGGGGGCGGCACGACGCGGTGTTCGGCGTCCGGGCCGGCCGCGACGACCCGTGGTTCCGACGCCTCGGCTCGGCCGGCTTCCACGTCCTCGCCGCCCGGTTGGGGATCGAGGTCCCCCGTGGAGCCACCGCGTTCCGCCTGGTGCGCACATCACTGGCGCGCACCGTCGTGGACCTCCGGCTGGGCTCCCCGAACTTCCTGGCGACCGTGCCACGGCTGACGAACCGCTACACCACCGTCCCGGTGGGCCACCGCGCCCGCCTGCGGGGCACGTCGAAGATGAACGTGCGCGGGCTCGCGCGGCACGCCGTCGACCTGTACGTCAGCGTCGGCCGGCGGCTGACCACGGCGGTCACCGGCCTGGCCGTGGGCGCCGGCGCGGTGGCGCTGCTGTGCGCCCTCGCCACCGCGCTCGGGCTGCTCGGCCCGGCGGCCGGCCGCGCCGCCGGGTTCCTGCTCGCGGCGGTGGCGCTGGCGGTCCTCGGGTTCACCGTGCGTCACCTGGTCTCGATCGCGGCGGGCCAGGCCGCCCGTCCCCGGCTCTTCTACGTGCGGGAGTCGACCGTGCCGGTCCGCGACGAGGACCGGCTGCTCGGCCCGGCGGACACCACGAGGGCGCCGTCGTGACCACCGTGACGGTGGCCGTCCCCCGGACCGCGACGATCCTGCGGCTGCTGATCGGCCGGGGCGCGTTCCGGATCGGGGTCCAGGTGACCGCGGTCGCCCTGGTGGCCGTGTGGGACGGGCCCGCGTTCAGCCTCTACGCCGGCGCCGTCGGGCAGTGCGCGTGGCTGCTCCTGGCCGGCGACGCGCCGGAGAAGGCGGCGCTCAAGACGTTGCCCCGCACCAGACGGCTCGGCCCCTCGGTGGCCCGGCTGTCGCTCGCCATGGCGGCCGTCCCCACCCTGGTCCTGCTGGCCGCGCTCGTCCCGGTGGCGGTGTTCGCCCCGCTGTCGGCGGCGACCGCCTACCTGGCCGCCGGGACCTGGTCGGCCTGCACCGGCCTGCTGATGGCGGTGTCCGGCCTGCACCGGCTGCGTGGCCGGCCGGGGCTGGACACGGTCGCGTTCGGAGCGACCGGCGGCGTGGTGCTCGCCGTCACCGCGGCCACCCTGCTGGTCGGCTGGGCGCCTCAGGTCCATCTGCTGCTGCTGCTCGCCGGCACCCTCGTGGTCACCGCCATGGCCGTGGCGGCGCTGCCCCGCGACTGGCTGCGCAGACCGCCGGGCGCGCCGCGCCGCCGGCTGCTGGGCAAGCTGGCCCGCCTCACCTGGCTGCTCGGCGTCGCCGACCTGTGCGACGCGCTCTGCTTCGCGCTCGTCTACCTGGTGCTCGCCGTCTCCGGGCTGGCGGGCCAGAGCGGGACGCTCTATCTCGCCCTGCTCCCGGCGGTCGCGGTCTGCCAGGTGGTCGTCTACCTGCTGCGGGTAACGCAGCCGGCCACCTCCCACCGGCTGCGCGGCGTCCAGGGCCGCTCGGGCCGGTCCCGCGCCCGGCGGCTGCTGCGTCTCGGCGAGCGCCTGGGCGCCGGGTTCGCGGCGGTGTTCGCCCTGCTGCTGGCCGTACCGGTCACGCGGGGGCAGCTGACCGCCGGCGAGCCGTCCGTGCTCGCGCTCGGGCTGCTGGTCGGCGTCGTGCTGATCCTCTTCCTGATCGTGATGTACGCCGGCTACCTGGTGGAGAACACCAACAACGACGTGCTCGTCGTGACCTCGTCGGGCGCGCTGGTCGGCCTGGTCGCGACGGGCCTGCTGGCCGCCGCCCTCGTGCCCTGGCTGGGCGCGCTCGGCGCCTTGGCGGCTCTAGCCCTGTCCATCCCGATCAAGGCTCATACGATCCGGCGAATGATGATCTTCCGCGAATTGGAGCGAACGACATGTACGTACTAGGCATCTCCCGGGTGCACGACTCGGCCGCGGCGCTGGTGCGCGACGGCGAGATCGTCGCCTTCGCCGAGGAGGAGAGATTCACCCGGGTCAAACACGACGGCCGGTTTCCCGCCCGGGCGATCCAGTTCTGCCTGGAGCAGGCCGGAATCGGCCTCGACGAGGTGGATCACGTGGCGTTCTACTGGCAGCGCTGGCGGGAGGCCGCGCACGCGGCGAAGGTGTTCGCCCGCTACTTCCCCGGCACCCTTGACGTGTTCCGCAACGAGCGCGAGAACGGCGCCAAGTCGGCCGGCCTGGTCGAGACCCTGCGCCACGGCGGTGGCCCCAAGAAGAACGACGACTACCACGTCGGCGGGGCGGTCCTGGCCCACATCAAGCGCACGTACACCCTCGCCGACGACGTCAGGGCCGCCGTCGGCCACACCGGGCCGACCAAGTTCAAGGTCCACCTCATCGACCACCACCGCTCGCACGCGGCCAGCGCGTTCTTCGTCAGCCCGTTCGACAGAGCCGCGGTCCTCACCCTGGACGGGGTCGGCAGCGACGGGACGACCACCTGCCTCGCGGTCGGCGACGGCAAGCGGATCAGGGACCTGAAGCGCATCCGGTATCCGCACTCGCTGGGCGCCATGTACGCGATCGTCACGGGCTACCTCGGCTTCTACTCCACCCGCGACGCGGGCAAGGTGATGGGCCTCGCGCCGTACGGGAACGACACCTACGTGGAGCAGTTCGCCGAGCTGCTGCACCTCACCCCGGACGGCGGATACGAGCTGGACCTGAGCTACTTCCAGCACCACCGCAACGGCAAGCACATGGTGTCGCGGAAGTTCATCGACACCTTCGGCCCGCCCCGGCCCCAGACCCGGATCACCCAGGACAATCCCGTCCCGCAGCACTACATGGACATCGCCTACGCCCTTCAGGCCACGCTGGAACGGGCCGGCCTGCACCTGGCCCGCTGGCTGCACGAGGAGACCGGGATGACCCGGCTCGCGGTGGCCGGCGGGGTGGCGCTCAACTCCGTGATGAACGGCCGCATCCTGCTGGAGACCGGGTTCGAGGAGTTCTTCGCCCAGCCGGCCTCCGCCGACGACGGGTCGTCGCTCGGCGCGGCGCTGGAGGTGAGCGTGGGCCGGTTCGACCGGCCCAGGCCGACGACCGGTTACGTCTTCACCGGTCCTGAGTTCACCGAGGAGCGGATGGAGCAGGCGTTACGCGACGCGGGCGTCGAGTACCAGCGGGTGGACGACATCGCCCGCCACACCGCGGCGGGGATCGCCGAGGGGCTGATCGTCGGCTGGTTCCAGGGCCGGATGGAGTGCGGTCCGCGAGCCCTGGGCAACCGGTCGCTGCTGGCCGACCCGCGCGATCCCCAGTCCAAGGCGCGGATGAACGAGAAGGTCAAGCATCGCGAGCCGTTCCGCCCGTTCGCGCCGTCCTGCCTGGCGGAGCGGTCCGGCGAGTACTTCGCCAGTGACCATCCGTCCGAGGTCATGCTGCTCGTCTTCGACGTGCTGGAGCACCAGCGGGCCGTGGTGCCCGCGATCACGCACGTGGACGGCACCGCCCGGGTGCAGACGGTGAGCCGCGCCGACAACCCGCTCTACCACGAGCTGATCAGCCGGTTCGACGAGCTCACCGGGGTGCCGATGCTGGTCAACACCTCGTTCAACGACAACGACGAGCCGATCGTGTGCACCCCGGAGGACGCGGTCGCCTGCTACCTCAAGACCGACGTGGACGCGCTGGCGCTCGGGCCGTTCTGGGTGCGGAAGCCGGCCAACGAATCGGGTGCCGGTCGATGACCTCCGTTCGCCCCGCCCGCCGCGGCACCGCCCGCGCCGACGCCTGGATCGCGGCGGCCCACCGGAACCGGAACTGGCTGTGGCTGGTGTCCGGCGTCCCCACCGCCGTGCTCGCCGGGCTGATCATGCTCGTGCTGCCGCCCCAGCAGACGCTGGGCGACCTGGCCGACTGGGCCTTCCGGCTCAGTCCGTTCGTGTTCGGCGTGGTGACCGTCGCGCTGCTGCCCCTGCGGCGATTCGGACCGCCGCTGCTGCTGGCCGCGGTCGTCTTCTACATGGGGGTCCTGGACACCGGGCTGGTGCTGCGGATCCTGCCCTTCGGCGCCGCGTCCGGCGATCAGCAGGACCTCCTGTTCCAGACCATCTACCAGTGGATCCTGCTGACCGTCACGTTCGTCGTGCTGTTCGCGCTGCTCGGCTACCGGATGGGCGGAGCCCGTACGACGTCGGTCCTCAAGCTGGGGCTCGCCTCGGTCCTGGTGGTCATCTCCGGGCTGAACGATCTCACGTTCTGGCTCACCTACGACTGGCCCGACGGCCCGCCGTCGCACCTCCACTACGCCTCCCACATCATCGTCTTCACCGGTGGACCGCCCAGCATCGCTACCGCCGTCGTGTTCATGGTGATCCACCTGGCCCTGGCCGTCGCGGTGCTGTCGCTGCCGCTGGGGCGCTACATCGACCAGGCGGTCGCCCGGCACCGGAAGCACACGGCATGACCTCACTGCTGATCCTCGGCGCCGCCGACGGCGCGCTGTCCACCTACCGCGTGGCGGCCGGGATGGGCTACCGGACGATCGCGGTGGACCAGTCGGCCACCGCGCCGGGCGTCGCCCTCGCCGACGAGTACCTGCCGGTCAGCACCCGCGACGCCGGGGCGATCCTGGCGGCGCTCGGCGGGCGTACGGACGTGGCGGGCGTGGTGGCG
This sequence comes from Nonomuraea sp. CX421, assembly GCF_059358955.1. NCBI lineage: Bacteria > Bacillati > Actinomycetota > Actinomycetes > Streptosporangiales > Streptosporangiaceae > Nonomuraea > Nonomuraea sp. CX421. The sequence continues at coordinate 22,912 of NZ_JCADBK010000029.1, forward strand.
CCGTCCAGTGACGTCGCGGTGCCGGCGCTGCGCGCGCTGGCCGTCGCGTTGGGGCTGCCGAGCCGGCTCTCCGAGGAGGCGGCCCGGGCCTCGCTGGACAAGTGGGTGGTGCGCGGCATCCTCGACGAACTCGGCGTATCGTCCTATCCCTGGATCATGGGCGACGACCCGGCCGAACTCGCCGCGCGGGCCCGCGCGCTCCGCTTCCCCGTGTTCGTCAAGCCCGCCGACGCGCAGAGCGGGCGCGGGGTGACCAGATGCGTCTCCCCCGGCGCTGTCCTGTCCGCCGCGATGGCGGCCCGTGACCGCTCCTACAGCGGCATGATCATGGTCGAGGAGGAGATCCCCGGAGTCCTCTACAACTGTGAGTGCGTCGTGGACGACGGACGCGTGGTGTTCATGGCGGTGAGCCGGCAGACGGTGAGCCCACCGCCTCTGGTGCTGACCCTGCGCCGCGACATGCCGGTCGCGCTGCCCCCGGACATCGAGGACACCGTCCGCTCCGTCGTGGACAAGGTCTGCGCCCGCCTGGACTACCGGCGCGGGCCGCTGAACCTCGACCTGATCGTCACTCCGGACGGCGAGCCGTACCTCATCGAGCTGGGGCTGCGCACGGGAGGCAACGGAACCGACGACCTGGTACGGCTCTGCCACGGCGTGGACCCCGTACGGGCCGCCGTGCAGGCCGCGACCGGTCTGCCGATCGAGCTGGATCCGCACCCGCCACGTCCGGTCCGATGGCAGGTGATCACCGCCGAGCGGGCCGGGACCCTGGTGTCGGTGTCCGGCGAGGAGCGGGTCAGGGCCGTCCCGGAGCTGGCCGAGCTGGTGGTGCTGGCCCGGCCGGGCCGGCGAGTCCGGCCCTACCAGGACGTGTCGGACCGGCTCGGCTGGTTCGTCGTGCGGGCGGCCACGACCGCCGCGCTGGACGCCTCGGCCGACCTCGTCGCCGGGACCATGAGGTTCGAGGTGGCCGGGCCGGAGAACAGCGATGCACACGGTTGACGTGCTCACCTCCATCGAGGGAGTGTCACCCGGCGAATGGGACTCGCTCCGCGGCGAGCTCCCCTTCGTCCGGCATCGCTGGCTCCACCTGGCCGAGACCGTCCTGGCCGATCACCGGCCCAGATATCTGCTGGTACGCCGGCAGGGAAGACTCGTGGCCGCCGCCGTCGGCGCGCTCGAACACCGGCTGCAGAACCCCCGGCTCGACGCGCGGTTCGGCCGGCTGCTGCGCCGCTCGCCCTTCCTGCACGTCGCCGTGCCGATGACGGCGTCCCCGGGGCTGCTGGTGGGTGACGGCCCCGATCCACGGGCCGAGCTCGACGTACTGCTGCGGGAGATCCGCGACTTCGCCAGACGAGAGCGGTCGCCGTTCTGCGTCGTCGACCATCTGCCCGCGCCGGATCCGGCCCATGCGGAACCACGCGGTTATCTCCGGCTCGGCTGGCTGCCGGACACCCGTCTGGATCTGACCTGGCCGTCGTTCGACGACTATCTGGCCGACCTGCCGAGCAAGAGGCGCCGTGAGATCCGCCGCACGCAGCGGCGCGCCGAACGCGAGGGCATCGTCGTCCGGCCGCTGAACCCGACGGCCGGGGACGGTCCGGCACTGGACCGGATGGTGGCGGACGTCACGCGCCGTCACGGCGCGGTCCGGCACTACGGGCCGGATCTGTTCGTCAAGGCGGCCACCGTCCTGGGCGCCGACCTGACCCTGCTCGCGGCCCACCGGGACGGCACGCTGGTCGGCTGCATCGCCCTGCTCCGCGATGACGACGACCTGGCGGTCAGATGGATCGGGCGTGACTACGAGCGCACCGCCGGCACGGCCGCCTATCACGCCCTCCTGACCGCCTGCGTGCGGAACGCCATCTCGTCGGGCGCCCGTACGCTGCGCTTCGGCGCGGCGGCCTACGAGACGAAGAAGCAGTTCGGGGTGAGCTTGGAACCGCGGAGCCGGCTGTTCGCCGCCCGCAGCCGGGCCGTCACCTCGCTCATGGGCCTGTTCAGCCGTCGTTTCGACCCGCCTGACCTCCCGGCCGGCTGAGGACGCGCGCCGCCCCGGACACCCGGCTCCGCGACCTGGAGGGTTTCGCCTGATGGATCAGGGGCACCAGGCGGGCCAGAGAACGGAGGGGACGGGGTGTCACGCAAGCTGGTGGCGATCGGCAATCCGGCCGCGGGCGGGGACGACGACGAGACCCGCCGGGCGGTGCTGCGCACGCTGGGCGACGAGGCCGACGTGGTGACCTGCGTCGTGGAGGAGCCGGGCGACATCGACCGGGTGCTGGACCGGCACCCGGACCGCGCCCCCGTCGTCCTCGGCGGCGACGGCTCGCTGCACCGGGTGGTGGCCGCGCTGCTCGCGCGCGGCGAGCTCGGCACCCGGCCGGTGGGCCTGGTCCCGATGGGCACCGGCAACGACCTGGCTCGCACGCTCGGCATCCCGCTGGATCCGCGGCAGGCCGCGACGCTCGTCCCGCGCGGAGTGGAGCGGCCGCTGGATCTGCTCGTCGACGACCAGGGCGGGATCGTGCTGAACGCCGTGCACGTCGGGGTCGGCGCGCTGGCCTCCGAGCAGGCCACCCCGCTCAAGCCGTTGCTGCGGCGGGCCGCGTACGCGGTGGGCGCGCTGGTCGCCGGCACCCGGGCGCGGGGGTGGCGGCTGCGGGTCCGCGTGGACGGCCAGGTGATCGCCGACGGCCGCCGGCGGATCCTCATGGTGGGCGTCGGCAACGGCGGCTCGATCGGCGGCGGCACCCCGCTGGCACCGGCCGCCCGGCCGGACGACGGGCTGGCCGACGTCGTCATCTCCTACGCCGTGTCGCCCTGGTCCCGCCTCGTCTACGGGCTGCTGCTGCGGCGCGGCAGGCACGGCCGGCTCGACGAGGTCACGACCGTCAGGGGGACGTCGATCGTCATCGACGGCGAGCCCGTCCCGGCCAACCTGGACGGCGAGCTGCGCCCGGCCGCACCGCGCTGGTCCTGGACGCTGCGCCCCGCGGCCTGGCGGGTGATCGCCCCCGGCGGATGAGCCGGAAGCGGGCCGCTCACTGAGCTCCAAGCCGCGTACAAGAGCGCGCCGGTAGTCCTTGGGGTGACGAACGACCCACGATCCCGGGAGACCTCTCATGCGCATCGCCGCCCGCCTGCTGACCGGCCTGACCGCCGCCGCCATCGCCCTGGCCGTCCAGGGTGCCCCCGCCGCCGCGGATCCCACGTCCTGGAAGTGGGGTGGCGTCCACTCCACCGACGGCAAGGCGACCGCGTGGGGGCGCGTCGTGGCCGGGCAGTCGGGGCTGATCGTGAAGGGATACCTCGACGACACCCATGGCAAGGGCTGCTCGTGGGTGCTCATCCGGCGCCAGAGCGGGCAGAACGGCCGCTGGCGGACGCACGGCGTGTACAACTGCGTGACGGGCACGGGCTCGTTCAGCAAGAGCGTCGGCGGGGCGCTGCAGATCAGGGTGCAGGTGTGCCGAGGCAACGCGACGCGCCCGGTCGGCGAGTGCTCCCGCTGGAAGACGATCTACACCCAGGGGAGCTGACGCAGAATAAACCTATATTTCCGGCTTGTTTACTTCTGTAACCTGAGTGACTCGATGAGTCGAAGAGAGTCAGGAGACGGAAATGACATCGCCGGCCGATCCGTTCAGCGACACCAGCGACCATGAGTTCAGCAGGCTACTCGACCGCTTCCGCCAGGAGACCGCGGAGCTGGAGCGGTTACGCGAACGGATCGCCGCAGTGCGCGGCCGGGGCGTGGCGGCCGACGGGCGCGTCGTGGTCGAGACGACGCAGTCCGGGGCCCTGGCCGGGCTCGTCATCGACTCGCGCGCCATGCGGCTCGACTCCGCCGAGCTGGCGGCGGCGATCCTGGAGGCGTCCGCCGAGTCGGCCGGTGACGCCCAGCGGGCGGTGGGTGACCTCATGGCCCCGTTCGTCACCGGCACCGTGCTCGACCACACCGGACCGCCGGACGCCCGCCGCGCGCGGAGGAGCCGCCCATGAGCGTCAACCCGGCCCGCGTGAGCGTCTACGGGCTCGGCACCATCGGCATCGCCGCCTTCGTGTTCAAGATGCTCGCGGTCGACTACCCCGAGGGCGACCCGGCGAAGGCGCGTCAGGCCGCCGAGGTCTGGTCGCGGCTGGCCGAGCGCATCGAGCAGGCCCCGGACAGGACGTTCGCCGCCGCCGAGTCGGTGTGGAAGAAGAACTCCGGGGACGACGTGGACGCCTACCGGAAGGCCGTGACGGCAGGACTGTATCCGCACCCCCCCGAGTCGGGCTTCGCCGGCCGGCTCGCCGACCGCTGCCGGCGCAACAGCGCGGCCTGCGCGGAGTTCGCCGAGGTTATCGAGACGGCCCGGCACGCCTACTGGACGCTCGCCCTGGCCAACTTCGCCAGCTTCGTCTACATCACCACCTTCCCCTGGCAGGCCGGCGCGGCCTACCAGATCACCCAGTTCCTCATGCGGCGGGCACAGGCGGGGCTGCTGGCGAAACTGCTGGAGCACAGCCTCGCCCGGATCCTGCTGAGCAAGCTGACGGAGTACACGATCGGCAGCGCCTTCTTCGCCGTCGGCGACGTGGCTGTGGTGGCGGGCGTCAAGGCGGCGCGGGGCGACGACCCCGGCTCCCTCGGGGACAACGCGACCCAGGCCCTGAAGGAGTTCGCCGCGTCGTTCGCCTTCTACGGCGTGTTCGACGCCGCCGCGCCGCTGGCCAGGAGGGCGACGGCGAACGTGGACGTCCAGTACTTCCTGAACCGGCTGGCCGGCGGGTCGCTCGGCTACGGCCCCACCTACGACGCCCTGAACGGCCAGGAAGGCTCGGACCTCGTGCCCACCTGGAAGGAGACCCTCGGCCGGCTGCTCCTTTACTTCACCATGGCCCACAAGCCGGCGGGCTGACGCGATGACGATGTGGAGGAGAGCGTGGAGAACCATCCGTCCCAGATCCGCTCGGCGGCCAAGGCGTTCGACATCGAGAGGGAGGAGCTCGGCGGGTTCGTCGACGACGCGGCCAAGCAGCTCAACGCCATCGGCGCCTTCTGGGGGGAGGGCAAGGAGGGCGTGACGTTCTTCAAGGGCCAGGGCGGGGGCAGCGGCTACGAGGCGGTCACCGGTCAGATCATCGAGGCCATCGAGATGCTCCTCGACGCGCACGAGGAGATCCCGAGGCGGCTGCGCCTCATGGCGGACAACGTCCAGGTGACCGACTGGGCGAACGTGGCCCTCGTCCTGTCGGCGCTGCCCCCGGCCGAACCCGGACAGCCGATCTGGGGGCAGCCGTAGGGGTGCTCGCGCGGCGTCTCCTCATCCGCGTTTAAGGATGGCCGCCTAGGGTGTGCGGCTGTGCTGACGCAAGGTGACACAGAGACGACGCGGCGGGCGCGGCCCCGCCGGACCCGGGCCGCGCGGGTGACCGCCGGGGTGGCCGTGCTGTTCGCGGCGGGGACGGCCATGCGCGTGGGCGGGCTGGAGTGGGGCGTGTTCCTGGTGCCGATGGTCGCCTTCACGCCGTACTTCGGGGTCGCCGCGCTGGTGGTGCTGGCGATCGCGGTCGCCGCGCGGAGCAGGGTGGCGATCGCGCTCCTGCTGGCGGTGTGCGCCTGCCTCGCCTGGTGCGTGGCGCCGCGCGCCGTGGGCGCCACCGCCGTGGCCGAAGGCCGGCCCTTACGGGTGCTGACCGCGAACCTCAACGGCGGGCGCGGGGACGTGACGGTGATCGTCGACCTGGTACGCCGGCTGGACGTCGACGTGCTGAGCATCCAGGAGCTGACCTGGTCGGCCCGGCAGCGGCTGGACGCGGCCGGGCTGGAGGGACTGCTGCCGTACGAGGTCACCCAGCCGGCGCCGCGCGGGCCGGAGGGCAGCGGTGTGTACGCGCGTCATCCGCTGCGCGAGCGGGGCGGGCTGTTCCGGCCGGTCGGGCACCGCATGCCGGTGGCCGAGGTGGCGCTGCCCGGCGGCTCGGCGGTGGAGGTGGTGGTCGTGCACCCGGTCGCACCCGTGCCCCCGACGGTGCCGGAGTGGGAGGCCGGCATCGCCACGCTGCCGCCCGCCCCGGCCGGGGGGCCACCGCGGCTGCTGGCGGGCGACTTCAACGCGACGCTCGACCACGCGGTCTTCCGGCGGCTGCTGGCCACCGGCTACACCGACGCGGCGGCGGCCACCGGACAGGGCCTGGTGCCCACCTGGCCGGCGGGGCGCGGGCTGCCGCCGCTGGTGGCCATCGACCACGTGCTCGGCGACGCCCGCGTCCGGCCGGTCGCCGTACAGGTGCACGACCTGCCGGGCTCCGATCACCGCGCCCTCTTCGCCGACCTCCGCGTCCGGCCGTGAGAGCCACCGGGAGAGCCGCGGGGAGAGCCGCCGACGGTCATTCGGCGGCGAGGCGGGCGACGTCCAGGTCGCCCAGCGCGCCCTGGTAGGTGCGTACGTCGTCGAGGATGCCCGGCCAGTGACCGGCCATCACCCCGTCGCGCAGCGCCCGGCCGAGCTGGAGCGGCCCAGTGGAGTTCCAGGTGCTGGAGTGGCTCACCTCGGTGGTGGACACCAGGTGCCCGCCGACGTAGATCCGGAGCTTGCGCGCGAGCGCGTCGTAGACGCCCGCGACGTGCGTCCACTCCATCACGTACGGCACGACGTCCGAGCGGGCCCGCACGATCGAGGCCGCGTTCGCGTCGGCGCCGGCCATGCCGAACATCCAGCGCGGTCCGTCGGCGGCGTAGCCGAGGACGAAGCCGCTGGCGCGGGTGCCGCTCTGGGCGACCGCGGCGGCGTCGGCGGCCGGCAGCGTGTCGAGCTGGGCCCAGGCGGTGACGGTGAAGCTCTGGTCGGTGCGGGTGGCGGCGCGGCCGGCCTGGGCGTGACCGCCGGTCCCGTCCAGCGAGAGCGCGCCGTCGAGCCAGCCGCTGGTCCAGGTCGCGGTCCCGCCCAGGGTGAGCGGGCCGGTCCTTGCGGCGGCGTCGGCGGCGGTGAGGCCGGACTCCTCGTCGAGCTTCCAGTGCCCGGTCAGCGTGGCCGCCTGGCTGACCAGCAGCGCCACCTCCTCGCCGAACACCGCCCGGTCGTAGACCCGCACGTCGTCCACGTCACCGGGCCATGGGTCGGTCATGCCGCCCTGGTAGAGGGCCCGCCCGAACTGCAGCGCGGTCGCCGGTCCCGCGCCGCCGTGGTAGGCCACGGGCCCGGCCGCCCGCACACCGTTGACATACAGGAACAGCGCCTTCGCCGCCGAGTCGTAGACGCCGGTCAGGTGGGTCCACTCGCCGGGTCGCGGCACCACCGCGGGGTTCAGCGCCCACACCGACTGGGAGGTGCCGCCGGAGTGGTTCATCATGAACCCCCACGAACTGACGTCGGTCCGGTAACCCAGCCAGAACCCGCTGTGCAGTTGGCCGCTCTGGCTGACCGCGGCGACGTTGCGCGCCGGGAGGGCGGTGCCGGCGAGCCGTACCCAGGCCGAGACGGCGAGGTTGTCCTCGGTCGGCACGATCGGCGCGCCGGTCGCCGCGTACTGCCCGGCACCGGCGAAGCGCAGCGCCTTGCCCGCGCGGCCGTCGACCCAGGCGCCGCCGCCGAGGGTGGCCGGGTGAGCGCCCGCCGAGTCGGCGGCCGCGGTCCCCTGTCCCTCGTCGAGCCGCCAGTGGCCGGCGGGGGCGGTGCCGTCCCTGACGTTGAAGACGTAGCTGCGGATCGGCCCCAGCCCGCCCGCGGCGTTCTTGCCGCGCACCGACAGGACGTTCGGGCCGTCGTCGCTCGGCGTGAGCCGGACCGTCGCCGACCCTCCCGGGGCGTCGGCCGGCACCTCGGTGGACGGGCCGGTGTTGAGCCCGTAGAGGAACGCGGTCACGTCGGCCGCCCCGTTGGCGGCGAAGGTGAAGGTCCCGGCACGGCCGACTCCGTCGCCCCAGCCGTTCTCCGGATACCGCTGAGAGCTCACCGTCGGCTCGCGGCCGGGCTCGCTGGTGTCCAGGTCGAGCTCGCACCACGGGCTCCACCCGCCGGTGGTGATGGCGTCCTCGGCGCGCACCCGCCACCGGATCATCGAGCCGTCGCCGTACGCCCCCGCCGGGACGCTCGCGGTGAACGCGTTGCCGGAGGAGGCCATCGGCGTCAGCCATTCGCCCACCGGGTTTCCGGCGGCGTCCTGCCACTCGAAGCGGCCTCTGACCGAGTCGTCGGCGTCCCGGAGCTTGGCCCAGAGCTTCGGCGTCGCGGTGCCCACGACCGGCCGGGCGGCGCCCGACACGCACGGGCCACCCGGGTCCGTCCAAACGTCGGCCGCCACCGGCGTGGCCGGGACGCTGTTGTACTCGACGACGAGCACGGGATTGTTGCGGAACTTCTTCCACGCGTACGTGTCGGTCTCGCTGGTCGCCCGCAGGCCCAGCGTGATCGTCCCCCAGTTGGCCGCCGCCGCCTTGACCGCCGCCGCCGTCGCGTCGAACTCGACGCCGCCGGCCGGGCACGACGAGCTCCAGCCCTTGGCCACGGTCTCGGTGTCGAGCTTCTGCGACCACGACGGCTGGTTGTTCCAGGTGGTGGACTTGCTGATCGCGCCGGTGAGCCAGAGCTCGACCGCCTTCTTGGTGCAGGACCACGACCAGGTCTCGTACGTGCGCAGCGTGGCCTTGACGATCTGCTTGCCGTGGATGGCGGTGCCGGTGTTCATGGTGAAGAAGGAGCGGTTGGTCTGGCCGGTTTCGTTCTCGTGGCCGACGCGGGCCACGTCGCTGGAGTTGAGGTAGTTGGTCGTCGGGTACTTCTTCCAGACCGACGTCCACGAGCCGCGCGGGGCCGACACCGACGGGTCCAGGTAGACGGGATAGCGGGTGCCGGGCGCGGTCAGCATGGCCCGGTCGGGGGCGAGCGTCAGCGTCTCGCCGGCCAGTTCCAGGCCCATCGCCTCGTGCCGCGAGCCCGGGGCCGGCCCTTCGCCCGGCCGGACGGCGGGGGCGGCGCGGCGGCCGTCGGGAGTGGCGGGCGAGTCCCACATCAGCGGCACCGGGGCGACGAACACCTCCGCGCCGGCCCGGTCGACCGCCTCGACGCCGCCGCCCCGGCTGCGCCGCACGGACAGCCCTTCGGCCCGGAGGGCGAACCGCAGCCGGTCCAGCCGGCCGTTCTGGGCCGCCTGCCGCGTCTTCACCACGAGCACGTGCGAGAAGCCGTCCACGTCGGCCGTGACCTGGAGGTCCACGCCGGGCAGCACCTCGGCGTAGGTGGCGGTGGGGCCGTCGAGGGCAGGCGCGGGCAGGCCGCCCGGCCAGGACACGGCCAGTGACTTGGCCCCTCGCGTGACCGTCGCCATCGGAGCCGCGCCGCCGCCGGAGAACCGTAGTCGGGCCGCCGTCGCGGCCGGGGCCACCGAGCCGTCGGGCAGGCGCCGCAGTGTCGTGTCCACCTCGACCCAGCGGCTGTCCTGGCGCACGCGGATCGGCCGGGCGTGCTGCTCCAGCACGAGGGCGCCACCGGGGGTGGCGTGGACCGTGCGCGTCTCGGTCCGCAGGGAGCCGACCTCGACGCGCTCCCCGGTCAGCCGCGCCGCCGACAGGGCCTCCCGCTCGGTGGCGGCCCCGGCCGCGGGCGGCTCGGCCCGCTCGGCCCGCTCAGCGCCCGAGGTGGCGGAGGTGGCGGAGGTGGCGGTCGCCGGCGGGACGACGGCGGTGCCGGCAACGAAAAAAGCAGCCGCCATGGCGACTGCTGTGACACGTCGGGTGGTGTGACCGGGACCTGATGGGGTGTGCCCTCTCGCCTGCACCGCGATCACCGCTCCGATAACGCGACAGGCGGGTGTCCGCATGAATCCACTCGACTCTCCTCCGGCTGGTACGGGGCGGCCCCGGGATGGTGTCCGACGAGGGAAGGGGCCGTCACGGCCGCCGGCCGATCCGACCGAACTACGATCTTGACCGCACTATACGACGCCATGGTCATCCCGTCACCAGCCCACTTCGGCCGACCCGTCCGCCGTCCTGAAAGAAACGACATCCGCGCCCCGGCGTGCGGGGCGCGGATGTCGTCCGGACGGGGGATCTCCGGCGGAGGGGGTCAGGAGGAGGTCAACCGGTCAGGCCTTGTAGGCGGGGTAGCCGTAGCCCGTGACCTGCGTCTTGGGCCGGACTCGCTCCTCGACCTTGCCGTTGCCGGTGTTGCCCTCGATCGCGGTGATCGTGCCGTCGCCGTTGTCCTTCTTGACCAGGCCGACGTGGTCGATGCCGCTGGTGGACTCGCCGCTGTTCCAGTCGTAGAAGACCACGGCTCCGGGCTTGGCGCCGTCGCCCCAGCGCTTGTTGGCCTTGAACCAGTCGGCGTAGGTGACGGTGTAGGCGTCCCAGCCCATCGTGCTGCGGGCGCCGGCCTGCTCGCCGACCCAGGAGATGAACATGGCGCACCACGGGGCGTTGGCGTACAGCTTCGGGCTGCCGCCGCCGTCACGGGCGAGGGTCTCGGCCGCGCGCGGCGAGGACATGTACCAGCTGTGGTACGGGGTTCCGCCGCCGGACGCGTTCTCCTTGACGCCGATCTGCGATTCGGCGATCTGCAGCACGCTCTGGGTGCTCACCTGGTTGGCGGGGGCCGCGGCGACCTGCTGCTGGGAGGCGTTGGTCTGCGCCGGGTGCTGGGCCGCCATCGCCGGCGCTCCGACGAAGGCCGCACCGGCCGCGATGGTCAGCCCGACTGCGATCCGGGAGGCGTTGGCCTTGATCTGGGCGCGGTTCAGGATGTTCTTGGCCATGCAGAGATTGCTCCTTGCTTCCATTCCGCCTACCGGGTTAGCTGCCGGGTTCGGGCGTGGAAGTGCCCTACGGACCGTCTCTGGAAGAGATCGACCGATTCACCCCAGAAATGAAGTGGGTCCCCGGTTTCGCGATGTCGCGGATTCGGCGGGCCACGTCGCTCTGCGCTGAAGGTTCACGCAGGTCAGGACGTAGTCTCCGGCAATTGAACGGTAACGCGGACGTCTCTCTCAGCCCTGGCGTCTACCGCATATGTCCACCAAGGTATGCGAATCGTATAGAGCACTGCAAGCGCGGTTAGGGTCCCCCTAACGGAATCCCCTATCCCGCAACGGATGTCGGCCCGAACTTTTACCTTTCCACCCTCAAACGGGCCTCTCGGAAAGGCAAAGCGGGGGCGCTCCAGACCACCCCGCGATAGATCGAACCGCGACCGGCATGGTATGGAGACTGTCCACTGTCGTGACACCCGTGAGGACCACCATGCCGATCTCCCTTGGCCCGTTCGCCGGCCGCGGCATCACCGAGCTCGCCCGCGACCTGCGCGCGGGCCGGACCACGTCGGCCGAGTTGACCGAGCTGGCGCTCGACGCCATCGCCCGGCTCGATCCGCCGCTCAACGCGTTCGTGACCGTCGACGCCGACGGGGCCCGGGCGGCGGCGCGGCGGGCGGACGACGAGCTGGCCGAGGGCGCCGATCGAGGCCATCTGCACGGCGTGCCGGTGGGCGTCAAGGATCTGATCATGGTCGCCGGCCTGCCCGTGACCATGGGATCGCGGCACTTCGCCGGCCACGTCGCCGAGACCGACGCGGAGTGCGTGACGCGGCTGCGCCGGGCCGGCGCGGTCATCGTCGGCACGACCACGACCCACGAGTTCGCCTACGGCCCCACGGGCGACCGGTCGGCCACCGGCCCCTCACGCAACCCCCACGATCCGGCCCGCATGTCGGGCGGCTCCAGCGGCGGCAGCGCGGCCGCCGTGGCCGCCGGCCTGGTCCCGCTCGCGCTCGGCACCGACACCGGCGGCTCCGTGCGCATCCCCGCCGCGCTGTGCGGGGTGGCCGGCTTCAAGCCCGCGTACGGCGCCATCCCGGCGGACGGCGTCTTCCCCCTGTCGCGGACTCTCGACCACGTCGGCGTCCTCGCGGGCGACGAGCGGGACTGCCTGCTCGCCTACCGCCACCTGGCCGGGACCGCCCCGGCCGAGGGCGGTCACCCCGAGTCCGGCGCGGATCACGGCACCCCGGCGGGCCCGCCCGACGACGCCGGGGCCGCGCGGGTGGCCTGGCTGGATCCCACCGGTCTGTTCGCCTGCGACGCGCGGGTGGTGAGCGCCGTGCGCGCGGCGGCGGGGCCGCTGGAGGAGGTCCGGCTGCCCGCGGGGATCGCGGGGGAACTACGGGAGACCTACACCGCCGTCCAGAGCGCCGAAACGGCGGCCGTGCACGCGGGCCGCCTGGCCGAGGCGCCCGAGCTGTTCGACCCCGAGGTGCTCGAACGCCTGCGCGTCGCGTTCGAGATGCCCGGCTGGAGATACGTCCGGGCCATGGACGAGCGGTCCCGGCTCGCCGAGATCGTCGGCGCGCTGTTCGACCGGCACGACGTGCTCGCGCTGCCGACCGTGCCGCTGACCGCCCCGCCGCTCGACCGGCGCGAGACCCGGCTCGGCGGCGAGACCGTCGCCGTGCGGGCCGCCCTGCTCGCGCTGACCAGCCCGTGGAACGTGCTCGGCCTGCCCGCGCTGACCGTGCCGGCCGGGACGGTGGACGGCCTGCCGGCCGGGCTGCAGCTGGTCTGCCCTCCCGGCCGGGAGCACCTGCTCTTCGCGGCCGCCGCCCGCCGGCCCGCGCCGCGTCGCGCCGCCGCCCCCGGCCGGGACGTTCAGCCCTGACCCCTGGCGGCCCTGGTCAGCGCGGGCCGCGGACCTCCTCCGACGGGACGGGCTCCGCCCCTGCCCGCGCGGCCAGCGAGGTGTAGACGTTCACCTCGTCGGGACGGATGAGGCCGTCCTGGATGGCGCAGATGAGCAGCTTCTCCTTGGTGGGCGCGGGCCGTCCCGCCGCCGCGTACTTGACCCGGGCCCGGTCGATGTACTGACGAACGGTCCGCTCCTTGATCCCCATCCGGGCCGCCACCGACGCCTTCGACATCGACTGGAACCAGAACAGCAGGGCGGCCCGCTCCTTGTCCGACAGCTGCGGCCGGTGCGGGCTCTCGTCCGTGGCGATCGCCTGCGCCATCGGCGGCGTCACGCTCGGCCGGTCGGCGGCCACCTCCAGGACGGTCTCCAGGCAGGACTCGCGGGTGGCCCGCCCCTTGCCAATGAACGCCGAGGCCCCCGCGTCGAGCACGACGCGCACCGTCTCCGGCTCCTCATGCTCGGAGAAGACGATGACCCGCTGCCCGCTCCCGCACAGCTCGGCGACGCGGTCGATCACCATGGTCCCGTTCAGATGGAGATCGAGCAGCAGCACGTCGGCCGGCACGTCGCGGACGGACTCGATGGTGGGCCCCTGCGCCACCAGCTCCACCGGCCCCGGCGGGGCGAACCACGACCTGACGCCGTCCACCACCACCTGGTGGTCCTCCACCAGGGCGACCGTCACGGGCCCTGCCAGATGCTGTTGATCCATACCTCCCCTTCCTGCCGCTGGTACGTGACGACGACCCCACTGGGCTCACGCACCGAGGTCGCGCTGATGGGCAGGTCGTCGTTGTCGGCCACGACGGCCACGCTCACCATGGTGGACATCGCGGACACCGTGACCCTGGCCCGCGACCGGGCTCCGTCCAGCGCCCGGATCGGCGCCCTGAGCAGGTCCTCCCGCACGCCGTCGGGCAGGTGGGGCAGGTGCTCGCCGAACGGCGGCGCCGTCACCAGGACCCTGCGCCGCTCGGCCGCGTCGATGCGCTCACGCAGCGCCGACACCAGCTCGTCGGGCACGTCCTCCCGCTCGGTGATGAGGCGGCGCAGCCGCATGGCCCCGGCCGTGCAGTCGGCCCGCACCCGGGGATCACCGGGATCGGCGCCGTCGGCGAGCTCCTTGAGCAGTGACTCCGCCGCGTCGCGGATCACCGCGTACCTGTGCAGCCGGTCGGCGTGGATGCGCCGGGCCGACTCCCGCCAGGCGTCGTCGGAGGCGAGCCTGCGGGCCAGCAGCACGGCGTCCTCGGCGCGTTCGCGCAGGGTGTGGCAGCCCGCCAGGTAGCCGAGCTGCAGGGTGACGGCGCCGACCATGACGACCAGGTACTTCGCGATGGAGACGCGGTCGTACGTCCCGGTCACGGCCATGGCCGCCAGCATGATGCCGGCGTTGGCGGCGAGGAACACCATCAGGTCGCGCCGCCGGCGCGGCCGGTTCCACATCAGCAGGACGCCGAGCCAGCCCACCGAGCCCCAGCCCCAGTCGATCGGGCCGAGCAGGTCCTCCGGCCGGCAGGACACGATCACCGCGACGTCCACGGCCAGCACGGCGACGGCGAGCGCGCGCGCCCTGGCCGGCGGGCGGGAGCCGCGCAGCATGGCCAGCGCGGCGACCACCCCGATGGCGGTGTAGACGACCCAGGCCGCGGCCGCCAGGGCGGGCCAGCGGAAGGACTGCCAGCCGGTGACCGTGACCGTGAGGTCGTAGCCCGTGTGCCAGACCGCCGCGATCACCACCGCGCCGATCGCGGTGTAGCGGGAGTAGCGCTGGGCGACCTGCTCGATGTCGTCGGTCATGGCCTCCACCACAGGCTGACGCGGGTGCCGTGGCCGCCGGAGGAGATCTCGGCGCCGCCGTTCGGCAGGGAGCGCATCGTGGCGAGGATCGACCCGCGCACGCCGAACCGGTCGGGCGGCAGCCGGTGCTCGTCGAACCCTCGGCCCTCGTCCGCGACCTCCACGCGGATCTCGCCGTCGCGCCGGCTGGAGACCAGCTCGGCCTCGCCGACGCCGGCGTGCCGGGCGACGTTCGCCAGGGCCTCGGTGACGGCGCGGGCGAAGCTCTCGGCCACGTCCCCGGGCACCGTCCCGGGTGTCAGCCGCCGGTGGACGACCAGGCCCGGCGCCCGTCCGGCCACCTCCTCCAGCAGCGTGTCCAGCGCGATGGGCGCGGCGGCGGCCCGAGGGGTGTCGCGCAGCTTCTCCAGCGCCGCCAGATCGGTCGCCACCTGCTCCCGCAGGGTGGGCGAGGGCTCGTCATAGGTGCCCAGGCCGACCATCGTCAGCGTGTGCAGCGACGTCTCGTGCACGCTGCCGACCTGCCTCAGCTCGTCCTCACGCCGCAGCCGTTCGACCATGAGCGCGATCCCGGCGCGCGCGCTCTCCCTCAGGAAGGCGTCGGCCAGGGCTGCGGAACGGCGCAGCAGCGTCATCAGCACCGCGATCGACACGATCTGGACCAGGTGCACCCCCAGGGTGCCGGTCACGTCCTGGCCCGGGGACGCGAGCCGCACACCGGCCAGGTACGCGCCCGCCACGACCAGCCCGGCGGGAACGGCCGCCCTCGGCCGCCACGAGACCCCGGTGACGACGATGCTCATCGTGGCCAGCCCCGCGACCCAGCTCGCGCCGCCTTCGAGGGCCTCCTCCGCCACGAGATGGCGCTGCGCGAGGCAGAGCGCGACGGTGACGGCCACATCACCGGCCACCAGCCGGCCGGGCAGCGGCCCGCCGCGCCAGGCCAGGCGCAGGAACAGGGCGGTCAACCCGAGGTCGGCCGCGAGCATGGGCACCAGCCACAGGGCGGAGACCGGCGGATCGGCACCGAGCGTCGCGGCGAGGACCGCCACCAGGCCCACCGCGCCCCGCGCGCCCGCGCCGGTGCGCGCGACGGCCTGCTCCAGTTGCCTGGTCGCCGAGTCGTATCTCGTGGAGCCGGGGTGAGCCATGTGCCGTCCGCCCGCCATGAGAGCACAAGACGGACTTCACCCTAACGCACCTGTTAAGGAGGAGAAGGGAGTGCAAGGAGGTTTCTCCGGTCATCGCGGCGGACGAGATGCTGGGTCGCATGGCTGATTCCTCGGTCCGGCTCGGCTGCGGTCTGCACCGCCTTCTCGCACCCTGGCCCTCCGGTCTGCAGGCGGCATGACGGCCGATCGGCCGTCAGTCGCCGCGTCCCGCGCGGGCGTCTACTGAACTGGCATCGCGATGACCTCGTCGCAAGGGGGGCCCATGACCTTCGTCGTGATCACGATCCTGCTCGCCTGCCTGCCCGTGATGGCGGTCAGCGGCCGTCGCGCCGCCTGGCCGCCCGGCCTGCCGGTGCCGCGGCCGCGACTGGTGGCGGCGGGCGGCACGTACGAGGGCTCGCACGGCCACCCCTCCGACGCGTACGTCATCCAGGAACGGCTGATCGCGGTGGCCGACGGCGGGGGCGGCGAGCACGGCCCGGCCGCCGCGGCCCTGGCGCTGAGCGCCGTGGTCGCCGCCGGCCCCGACCGTACGGGCGGACGGGAGGCGGACCTGGAAGACCGCGCCGCGCGCGCCACCGCCACGCGCGCCCCCACCAGGCCCGGCCTGGTCAGCACGCTGGACCTGATCATGCTCGACCCCGGCGAGAACCCGTGCCTGCGCTTCGCCCACGTCGGCAACGGCGCGATCTGGCACGTCGCGAAAGGCGAGACGCCTCAGCCGCTCACCACGTCGCACTCCTTCGACGGCGGCCCGCCGCCGCACGGGATCGCGCCCGAGGTCGGCACCGTGCCGCTGCGTCCGGGCGACCGCGTCGTCATCGTCACGGACGGCGTGATCCAGGCCGTCGGCATCCCGCGCATGGCCGAGCTCTTCACCGACGGCTCCTCCCCCGCCGCCTGCCTCGACCGGCTGTACGACGAGATGGCCGCGGTCGAGCCGAAGGACGACGCCACGGTGGTCATCGCGGAGTTCGTCACGGTCTGAACGGCCGGACCCGGCGATGGGCCACCTCCGGGTGACGCGGCCCACGATGCGGCACCGGCCGCCGGCGGCCTGACGGTCAGTACGGCGGGCGGGCGAGCCGGTCGAGACGCTGGAACAGCCCGTACACGAAGAGGGCGCGGTAGTCCGTGCCCTCGTGGACGAAGTCGACCGCCCAGTGGTGCGGGGCCGCCCCCTCCCGCTGCGACGCCCCTGGGAAACTCGTGCCGACATCGCCGACGACGCACCGCCACGGAACGAGGTCGTCGAAGGCCAGCGCCCGGTCGCCGCCGGGCCGGACGAACCACTGGTTCCACACCCCGCCGCCGGGACCGGACAGCAGCTCGAACTCCAGGCCAGGCCAGGACGGCAGCGCCCAGCGGGCCACCCGGCAGGTCACGCTCCCGATCGGCCTCGTGCCCTCGTAAGCGGGCGGCCCGAGCGCCGTCCGCAGCGCGGCCCGCCCCTTGGGTGTCCGCGCGGACCAGGCCCGCCTCGTCCACTGGGCGTGCGCGGCGCGCACCTCGGCCCGGGACGCGCCCATGTCGCCGAGCGCGTCCTCCACCCGCTCGGCGTTGAGATCACGCATGCGATGCATCAAGGTCAGCTCGAAC
Organism: Nonomuraea sp. CX421; assembly: GCF_059358955.1. NCBI lineage: Bacteria > Bacillati > Actinomycetota > Actinomycetes > Streptosporangiales > Streptosporangiaceae > Nonomuraea > Nonomuraea sp. CX421. Next base: position 40,159 of record NZ_JCADBK010000029.1, read on the forward strand.
TGTCGAACCCCGAATCCCATGGCGACCAGCCTGCCAGCCCTCGAGAGTGAGCCGGGGCCCCGTCAGGTCCGGCCGAGCCGGGTCAGCGTCCCGGATCGGGCCCGTCCCGGGGCCCGCGCCGCAGTCTGATGCCGACCACCGCGGTGGTCACCAGGACGACGCCCGCGATGATCAGGATGACCGAGCCGCTGACCGCGCCGCCTGTCCAGTCCCAGACGGCCTCCGGGACGGCCACGGTGAACCCGATCACGCTCGCCACGAGCAGCACCCAGGTCCGTTCCCACCGGTACAGGAGCAGGCAGGCCAGGGAGACCGCGAACGTCAGCCCGTACGCCCACGCGGCTGTGTGCTCCTGGCCGAGCGCCCACTGGCCGCCGAGCAGCGCCATGGCGGCGCCGAGCCCGAGCCCCAGCCGCCGCTGCCTGATCACCCCGGTCAGCACCAGGACGGTCCAGAGCACGCCCGCGCCGATCAGGGACAGGCCGACGGCCAGCGCGGAGTGGGTCAGCTCGCCGGCCAGGGTGCCGGCCGTCAGGACGGCGAAGGCGGCGCAGGCGAGAGCTCCAGGCACGGCGGGAAGCAGGGCGTAGCCAGCCGCGGCCAGCACCAGGCCCGCCGAGGCCGCGATCGTGCCCCCGTCGGCGAGCAGCACGTCGGAGACCAGCACGTCGACCGCCAGCGCGCCCGTGCCGGAGGCCAGGGCCAGCGACACCGCGGCCGAGCGGGCCTGCGCCGGCCCGACCCGCGCGGGCGGGCGCCAGGGCAGCCGCACACCGCCCAGCGCCACCCCGGCGGCGAGCAGGCCGCCCGTCGCGGCCAGCAGGATGACGATCCGGGCGGTGCGGCTCAGCTCCGCCCAGGACAGGCCGACCAGCGAGAGGGCGCCCATGAGCACCAGGCCGCCCCCGACGTATCCGGCCACCTCCACCCACCGCACCCGCGCGCGGGGCGGCTCCGCCTGGTCGAGCGCCTGGCTGACGGCCGCCGCCTGCTGTGCGGTCAGCACGCTCTCGCGCACCAGACGCCGCAGGACGTCGTCCCGGCTCTCCGCCACCGCGCGCTCCTTCCGTGCCCACCTGGCCGCGACGGCCCTTGCCTCCATCCTCCCGCCTCCGGGACGAGGGCGCCCGGCCGGGGATCGACCGGGCCCGCGCGGGCGGCGGCGGTCCTGGCCGCCGCCGCGGCCGGTGGCGCCGTCAGCGCCGGTAGTCGGCGGCGATCCCGATCAGCGCGATGAGGCCCGAGGCGAACTCCATCGCCTCCTCGTGCCCCTCGCTGAACGGCGGCTGGAAGCCCACACCCTCCCATTGGCCGGTCGCGGGGTTCCACAGGTCGCTGCCGACCTCGAAGTCCCAGCCGAAGACGCCGTAGTCGTACCAGAGCTCGTCGGCGGAGTTGCCGGCCGCCGAGTAGAGCACGTCGGTCACCGGCCCGGTCTGCTGCGGCCAGGTGACGGTACCGCGTTCGGCGGCGATGGCCTCCTCGATCGTGCGGGCCGAACGCAGGAAGTACGCCTCCTGCTCGGCCGTGGGCCGGGGCAGGGTGACGCGGCCGTCGAGCTTGTAGGCGCCGGGCGGCCACATGAAATAACCGCCGTAGCTGTGCACGTTCAGCGCGAACTTGATGTTGCGGTACTTCTGCGCCAGCCAGATGACGTTGCGGCTCTCGGGCTCGGAGTGCTCGGCGGGCCCGGCGAACGTGCCGCTCTGGCAGTTGGCCGAGGCGCCGAAGTAGCCGTCGGACAGCGAGCCCACGGCGTAGTTGCGGTTGACGTCCACGCCCCACGTGTTGCGCAGCGCCGGGTCGGACTGCTGCGGCGGGCAGTGGTTGGTCATGTTCTTACGCTGGGAGTTGAAGTCGTAGAAGCTGTAGTTGGCGCCGTCGGGGTTGACCGTCGGCACGATGAACACGTCGGTGTTCCTCAGCAGCCTGCGCGTCGCCGCGTCGCGCGCGTGGTTGCGCAGCAGCCGCTCGGCCGCCTCGATGGTGACCAGCGGCGTCACCCATTCCCTGGCATGCTCCTGCGCGTAGGCAAGCACGCCGGGGCGCGAGCCGTCGCGGTGCGCGCCGATGCGCAGGGCCAGCACCCGCATGGGCTGCCGGGAGACGTCGGCCGGGGCCTGGAGGAAGTCGCTGAGCTGGGTGAGCGGCGCGGGAGCCATGACGCCGGCGCCCGGGTCGGTGCGGTAGGTCGAGGCCTTGACGGGGCTGCCCGGCGTGCCGCTGATGGCCGCCGCGACCTGGGCGGCGGTGCTGGTGACCGCGCCGGAGCCGTCGGTGGCCAGGGTGACGGTGATCTGCTTGCCGTTCACCGTCACCTGGAGCGGACGGTCGGGCGCGCCCGGGGTGACGAGCTCGACCGCCAGGTCGTTGCCGCCCTCGGAGCCGTAGGCGCCCGAGGTGACCACGACCGCGGCGCCGGGCGGGGCGCCGATCAGCGCCTGGGCGTGCCGCCGGTAGCCGTTGGTCGGGTTGGGCAGCGTGATGATGTCGGTGAGCTGCGGGAAGCGCCGGTGCAGCGCCTTGATCCGCTCGTTGAGCTGCGCGGGCGGCATGTACTGGCTGACGAAGTCCTTCTGGTAGCCGGGGCCCGTGCGATCGGGCCGCTCGCCGTCGGGCCACTCCCTGACGCGCGCCTCCGCGCTGCCGCCGCCCGCCGAGGTGACGGTGACCCACTGCGGCTGGTCGGTGGCGGGCACGGGGGTGCTGAGCTGATGGCCCAGGTACGCCCCCGCGTCGACGTACGGCACCATGGGCGCCTGCCCGGTGGAGCCGCGCCTGCCCTTCCAGGTCACGCTGAGCGTGGCCGCCGCCCCGGCGCCGCTGGACGCCTCGACCGACAGGAAGTAGCCGTCGCGGGACCTGAACCAGACGGCGCGCTCGACCACGATCTGGTCCTCGGCCGCGGTGCGCTCCTGCGCGGGGCGGGACGCGGAGGGCGAGCCGGGCGCGAGGGTCGCGCCGAGCGAGCGGAGCCCGGCCAGCTGGCTCGCCGTGACGACCGCGTCGACCTGGATGCCGCCGCCGGGCTGCGGGCGTACCCGCTCGGTCAGGTCGGCGCCCGAGGCGACCAGGCGCTCCATCGCGGCCCGGTCCGGCACGGAGAGCGTGACCAGGGAGGCCGGCTCCGGGTCGGCCGGGCCGGCGACCGCCGGCGTGGACGGCCCTGCGGACAGGGCCGTCGCGAGAACGATCGTCAGTAGTGCCGCGGATGCCCGTAAGCCACGCATCGGCTCCTCCAGATCACCGGTATGGGGATCATTGAAGGCCGACTTGACGCGACCGGCAAGACCCAGCCGGACCGCGAGGGCGTCACTTGCTGAAGCCGACGGTCAGGCCGCTGACGAGCTGGCGGCGGCCCACCACGTAGAGCAGCAGGATGGGCATCGTGGTGAGGACGACGGAGGCGAGCACGGCCGGCACGTTCACGCTGTACTGCCCCTGGAAGGTCCACAGGGCGAGCGGCAGGGTCCGCTTGCCGGGGCTCTGCGTGAGGATCAGCGGCAGCAGGAACCCGTTCCAGATGGTCAGCGCGTTGTAGATCGACACCGTCACCACGGCCGGCCGGGTGAGCGGGAACGCCAGCCGCCAGAGCGTCATCCACTCGGTCGCGCCGTCCATCCGCATCGACTCGAACAGCTCCCTGGGCACGTCGCGGATGAAGTTCGACAGCACCAGCACCGACAGCGGGATCGCGAAGGCGATCGACGGCAGGATCAGGGCCAGCAGGGAGTCGTAGAGCTGCAGCCGGATGATGATCAGGTAGACGGGGATGATCGTGGCCTGGAGCGGGATGGCCAGGCCCATGAGGAAGAGGCCGTTCACCGAGCGCAGGAACCTGCCGGAGCCGCCCCGCACGATCGCGAAGGCCGCCATGAAGGAGATCACGACCGCGGGGACCACCGCGCCGACGGTGGTGATGAGGCTGTTGAGGAAGTACAGCGGGAAGTCCGACTCGATGACCAGCTGGTAGTTGCGCAGGGTCGGCTCGCCGGACGGCACCAGCGGGTTGGTCGCGTAGTAGGTGCTCTGCGACTTGAAGCTGGTGATGACGATCCAGTAGATCGGCACGATCACGACCGCCAGCCAGAGCCAGCCGGCCAGACCGGCCGGCCAGTTGCGGCGACCGGTGGCCGGGCCGCGCCGGGCGTGCCGGGCGTGTCTGGGCGGCCGGGCGGCGGGCCGCTTGGACCGGGTCGTCAGCGTCGTCTGCATGGTCAGGCGCCTTCCAGCTGGCTGTGGGCGGCGTCGCGGCCGCCGAGCCGGCGCAGCAGCAGCGCCAGGACGAGGCCGACGAGGACGAGGATGACGGCGATCGCGCTGGCCGGGCCCATGAGGTTGGCCTGGAAGCCCCGTTTGTACATGTCCAGGGCGAGCACCCGGGTGGTGTCCCCCGGACCGCCCGCGGTCAGCACGAAGATCAGGTCGAAGAAGGTCAGCGAGCCGACGACCATGAGGGTCGAGGACGTGATGATCGTGTACTTCAGCTGCGGCAGGGTGATGCTGAAGAACTTGCGGACCCGCCCGGCGCCGTCGAGCTCGGCGGCCTCGTACATGGAGCGGGGGATCTGCCGTACGCCGCCCTGGTAGATCAGCGCGTGGAACGGGATGAACTGCCACGACACCACGAAGATCACCACGCTGAAGGCGAGGACGGGCTCGCCGAGCCAGTCCTGGACGAGCAGGGGGATCCCGAGCCCCGCGCCCAGCCCGAAGTTGGGATCGAGCAGCGCCTTGTAGGTGATCGCGATGGCCGCCGAGCTGAGCAGCAGCGGGATGAAGTACAGCACCGACAGGAAGGCGCGGTAGCGCTGGTCACCGGCCAGGAACGTGCCCAGCAGGATGCTCGCCGGCGTCTGGACGGCCCAGGAGGCGGCCATCACCAGGAACGTCACCCACAGCGCGTGCGGCAGCTGCGGGTCGGCGAGCACGGCCCGCCAGCTGTCGAGACCGGTGAAGCCGATGTCGCCGAGCCCGTCCCACGAGGTGAAGCTGAGCACGAGGACTCCGGCCAGCGGGATCAGGCCGAACCCGGTGAAGAGGACCAGGGCCGGCACGGCCAGCCACGCGAGCGAGCCGGAGCGGCCCGCTCGCGAGGCGGCCGTGGCGGAGGTCGCGACCGTGCTCACTTGCCGATGACCGCGTTCATGTTCGTGGCGAACTCCTTCGGCGAGATCGACAGCTGGAACAGCTTGGAGATGTTGTCCAGCAGCACCTCGGCGGCGGTCGGGCTGAGCGCCTGGTCCCAGGACTGGGCGAACGACTTGGCGTTGACGGCGATGCCGTAGACGAACTTCAGGAATTCGGCGTCCTCGGCGCTGGCGAACGCGCTGTCGGCGCCCTTGACGATCGGCACCGCGCCGGTCCCGACCCACTCCTTGACCGCCTGGTCGCCCATCAGCTCGGTGGCGAAGAACTTCTTGGCGATCTCCTTCTGCTCGGGGGTCGCCTGGGAGGAGATCGACATGTACTGGCCGGGGTTGCCGACGGTGTTGCTGGGGTCGCCCTTGCCGCCGTCGATCGGCGGGAAGTTCATGTAGCCGAGGTGGCCGCCGGAGACGAAGTCGCCCCCGTCCTGCTTCATGCCGCCGTAGGTCCAGCCGCCGTGCAGCATCATCGCGGCCTTGCCGGTGTAGAGCAGCGCCTGGTCGGCGTTGGAGTCGGCGGTGATCGACGAGAAGCCCTTGATGAACCCGTCGGCCTTGACCAGCTCCTGCACCTTGCCGAGGGCGTCGATGGCGATCGGGTTGTTCCAGGCGTCCTTCTCCTCGTCGAACACGGCCTGGAACACCTCGGGTCCGCCCATGCGGTCGAAGAGGAACTCCAGCCACATCATGTTGGTCCAGCGTGACTGCCCGCCGAGTGAGAACGGCGCGATGCCCTTGGCGTTGAACTTGGGGACCAGGTCCATGATGTCGCCCCAGGTCTGGGGCGGCTGCGCGCCGATCTTCTCGAAGGCCTGCTTGTTGTAGTAGAGGACGATCGGCTGCATCGTCTCGCAGGGCATCGCGTAGATCTTGCCGTCGATGGTGGCGGCGCCGAAGGAGGAGGGGAACAACCGGTCCTTGAGGGCGGTGTTCTGGTCGAACCACGAGGTGAGGTCCTCGACCTGGCCGGCCTGCACGTAGCTGCGCAGGCCGCCGCCGCCCCAGCCCCAGATCAGTGTGGGCGCCTGGCCGGCGCCGATCGCCGTCTTGATCTTCGTCTTGAAGGCGTCGTTCTGGAGGATCGTCCCGACGATCTTGCCGTTGGGGTTGGCCGCGTTGAACCGTTCCATGGTCCTGGTGCGCACGCCTTCCTGCGGCTGGACCGACAGGTACCAGTAGGTGGCGGTGGCGCCACCCCCGCCACCGCTCGGGCCGCCACCGGGTCTGGTCGGTCCCGAGGTGCCGCACGCCGCGAGCGCGGCTCCGAGCGGCAGGCCCATCGAGAGGCTGAGGAACGTACGGCGGGATGTTGTCCTGGACTCCACGCTGATCTCCGTACTCGAATGCCGGGGGCGGGCCGCGGCGCGTTGATCATCGGTTGCGGTGGCCGGCGGTCATGGATCAGCACCCCCCGATGCCGTTCCTCCCATCGTCTGAGCAGGTCTCGAAACTTTTCCGAAATGACCGCGCGGCACGTCAATCTAGATTTCGGCCCTTGGCCTGTCAACCCCCTGCGGGGACACGAATTCGGCTCGGCGCAGGGCAGGTCGTTGAGGTACCCTCGCATGGGCGCTTAGCTGGTTATCCAGGCCAGGGACAGTCCTTCGGCCAGGCCACCCGACAGCGCCGAAACATTGCGAAACATGTGTCAGGAACCGTCTGCTAAGGAGACCAACAATGACGGCACTCGATCGGATCCCCGCCGCGGGACAGGACCTACGCCCTTGGCAGGACCCGGCGCTTCCCGTGGCCGACCGGGTGGAGGCCCTGCTGGCGGAGATGACGCTGGAGGAGAAGGTCGCCCAGCTCGGCAGCCTGTGGGTGGGCAACCACACGCAGGCCGGCGACGGACCGGCCGATGCCTCCCTTGACGGCACGGGACTTGACAGCCCCGGAGCTGACGGCACCGGACCTGACGGCACGGGACTTGACGGCACCGGCTCCGAGGCCGATGGGACGCCGAGCGTGGCGCCGGCGCAGGACACCTTCGGGGCGTTCGGGGCGCTCCCCTTCGAGGAGGCCGTCCGCCACGGGCTCGGCCACCTGACCCGCGTGTTCGGCAGCAGGCCGGTGACCGTGTCGGAGGGCGCCGCGGAGCTGGTCCGGCTCCAGCGCTCGGTCGTCGAGGGCTCCCGGCTCGGCATCCCCGCGCTCGCCCACGAGGAGTGCCTCACCGGCTTCACCACCTACGGCGCGACCGTCTATCCCGCGGCCATCGCCTGGGGCGCGACGTTCGACCCCGAGCTGGTGGAGCGGATGGCCTCCGCCATCGGCCGCGACATGCGCGCGGTGGGCGTGCACCAGGGCCTGTCCCCGGTGCTGGACGTGGTCCGCGACTACCGCTGGGGCAGGGTCGAGGAGACCATGGGCGAGGATCCGTACCTCGTCACGATGCTCGGCGCGGCCTACGTCCGGGGGCTGGAGAGCGCCGGGATCATCGCCACCCTCAAGCACCTCGCCGGCTACTCCGCCTCGCGCGCGGCCCGCAACCACGGCCCCGTCCCGATGGGACGGCGCGAGCTGATGGACCTGATCCTGCCGCCGTTCGAGACGGCCATCACCGAGGCCGGGGCTCGCTCGGTGATGAACTCCTACTCCGACGTGGACGGCGTCCCGGCCGCCGTCGACTCCTGGCTGCTGACCGACCTGCTGCGCGAGGAGTGGGGGTTCACCGGCACCGTCGTCTCCGACTACTGGGCGGTGCCGTTCCTCGCGACGACGCACGGGGTCGCCGCGGACACGGAGGACGCCGGCGTCCAGGCGCTCACCGCGGGCCTCGACGTGGAGCTCCCCGACACCCGCGGCTTCGGCCGGCACCTGGCCGACCGAGTACGCCGGGGCGAACTGCCGGAGTCCCTGGTGGACCGGGCGGCGCGCCGCCTGCTCACCCAGAAGGCGCAGCTCGGGCTGCTCGACCGGGATTGGACCCCCGAGGGGTCGGTCGCCGCGGCCGGCGAGGTGGACCTCGACTCGCCGGCCAACCGCGCGCTGGCCCGCGAACTGGCCGAGCGCTCCGTCGTCCTGCTCGACGCAGGCACGGCGTTGCCCCTGCTCGGGGAGGGCCGCCCGGCTCCGCGCCGGGTCGCCGTGGTCGGTCCCGGCGCGGCCGAGCCGCGCACCTTCATGGGCTGCTACGCCTTCCCCAACCACGTGCTGCCCCGCCACCCCGGCCTCGGGCTCGGCATCGACGCGCCCAGCGTGCTCGACGCCCTGCGGGCCGAGCTGCCCGGCACCGAGATCGTCCACGAACGGGGCTGCGACATCCGGGACGACGACCGCTCGGGCTTCGCCGCCGCGACGGACGCGGCCCGCGACGCGGACGTGTGCGTCGCCGTCGTGGGCGACCTCGCGGGCATGTTCGGGCAGGGGACCTCGGGTGAGGGCTGCGACGCCGAGCACCTCCGGCTGCCCGGGGCGCAGGAGGACCTGCTGGCCGCCCTCGCCGCCACGGGCACGCCGCTCGTCGTGGTCGTCGTCTCGGGCCGCCCGTACGCGATGGGCGACACACACGCCCGGGCCGCGGCGCTCGTGCAGGCGTTCATGCCTGGTGAGGAGGGCGGAGGGGCGATCGCCGGTATACTTTCCGGACGTGTCCAGCCCGCAGGCAAGCTGCCCGTGCAAATCCCCCGCCGGCCGGGCGGCCAGCCGGGCACCTATCTGCAGCCGCCCCTCGGCAACGACAGCCAGGGCATCAGCAACCTCGACCCGACCCCCCTGTTCCCGTTCGGCCACGGCGCCTCCTACACCACCTTCGACGTCGGCGACCTGCGCGTCAGCGACACCGAGGTGCCCACCGACGGCGAGTTCACCGTGTCGGTCCGCGTTCGCAACACCGGCGGCAGAGCGGGTGAGGAGGTCGTCCAGCTCTATCTGCGCGACGTCCTCGCCCAGGTCACCCGGCCGGTGAGGCAGCTGACCGGCTTCGCGCGGGTCCGGCTGGAGCCCGGCGCGAGCACCGAGGTGAGCTTCCGCGTCCACGCCGACCGCACCGCCTTCACCGGCCGCGACCTGCGCCGGATCGTCGAGCCGGGCGACCTCGACATACTCGTCGGCACGTCCGCGGCCGACCTGCCCTGCCGCGCCGGCATCCGGCTGACCGGCCCGACGCGGGTCGTCGGCCACGGCCGGCGGCTCGTCACGCCCGTGTACGTGGGTTCGTCGCCGGGCTCCGCCGCCCGGCGACAGGAGGGAAGAGATGCAGGCCAGTCCTAGACGCACCACGCTGGCCACCGTCGCGGCCTCGGCCGGGGTGTCCGTCGCGACCGTCTCCAAGGTGCTCAACGGCCGCAGCGACGTCGCGCCGGCGACCCGCTCGCTGGTGCAGTCGCTGCTGCGGCAGCACGACTACGTCGCGCCGTCACCGCGCCGGGCCGAGGCCACCCCGTCCGGCACGATCGAGGTGCAGTTCGACACCGACCTCAACGCCTACTCCTCCGAGATCATCCAGGGTGCGGTGGAGGCCGGCGCCGAGGTCGGCGTCGGGGTCGTGGTCAGCATCCGCAAGGACACCGACCGCACCGCCGCCTGGGCCCGCGACCTGGTCGCCGCCGGTCGTCAGGCGCTGATCGCGGTCACCAGCGAGCTGACCTCGGGCCAGTTGGCCGCCTTGTCCCGGGCCCGGCTGCCGCTGGTCGTGATCGACCCGCTCAACCTGCCGCGCGCCCCCGTGACCAGCGTCGGCTCGACCAACTTCGCCGGCGGCCTGGCCGCGACCCACCACCTGCTCTCCCTCGGGCACCGGCGCATCGCCTACATCGGCGGCCCGGCGACGGCCGCCTGCAACCAGGCCCGCCTGCACGGCTACCGCGCCGCCATGGAGGCCGAGGGAGTGCCCGTGCCGCCGGGCTACGTGCAGACGGGGCACTTCCGCTACCCCGACGGCGTGGCGGGCGGCGCCACCCTGCTCGACCTGCCCGAGGCGCCGACGGCGATCTTCGCGGGCAGTGACGAGACCGCCCTCGGCGTCATCGAGGCGGCCCGGGCGCGCGGCCTGCGCATCCCCGAGGACCTCAGCCTCGTGGGCTTCGACGACACCCAGATCGCCCGGATGGCCTCGCCGCCCCTGACCACGGTCCGCCAGCCCCTGCGGGAGATGGGCCGGGTCGCCCTGCGCACCGCGATGCGGCTGGCGGCCGGCGAGCAGGTCGACTCCCATCACGTCGAGCTCGCCACCGAGCTGGTCGTACGAGGATCGACCGCCCCCGCGTCGGCCACGTCGGGCGGGCGGCCCGGACACCGGGGAGCGTGACGCGGGTCGATCACGGAGCCCCCGAGCGCCTGATTCGGCAAGATTGATGAGATGCCCTCATGTTTGGGCCTTGTAGGGGGGCCGGCGGGGGCGGATGCTGGCGATGGATCCGGTACCCCCCGTCCAGTGTGAGGTGTCCGTGATATCTCCCCGCCCCCTCGCCCACCGCCTCGCCCGTCAGGCGGTCGCCGTCGTCCTCATCCTGTCCGCCTCGCTGGTCTCGCTGGCCTCACAGGCCTCGCAGGCGGAAACCGTCGCGGCGGCCCCGCCGAAGGCCGTCGCGGCAACCCCGCCGCAGGCCGGTGCGACCGCCGGCGGCGACGTCCGCGGGTTCGTCGACGCGCACAGTCACCTGTTCTCCTACGAGGCGTTCGGCGGCAGCCTGATGTGCGGCAGGCCGTTCCACGCCGAGGGCATCGCCAAGGCCCTGACGGACTGCGCCGACCACCACCCCAACGGCGAACTGGCCTGGTTCGAGAACTTCACCCGCACCGGCTCGCCGACCGGCACCCACGACCCGGTGGGCTGGCCCACCTTCCGCGACTGGCCGGCGCACGACTCGCTCACCCACCAGCAGGCGTACTACACATGGGTGGAGCGGGCCTGGCGGGGCGGGCTGCGGATCATGGTCAACCACCTGGTGGCCAACCGCCAGCTGTGCGCGATCTACCCGCTTAAGAAGAACTCCTGCGACGAGATGAGCTCGATCAGGCTCCAGGCTCAGCGGGCCCGCGAAATGCAGGACCACATCGACGCCGAGCACGGCGGTCCCGGCCTGGGCTGGTTCCGGATCGTGCGCGACGCGGCCGAGGCCAGGCGCACGGCCGAAGCCGGCAAGCTCGCCGTCGTCCTCGGGATCGAGACCTCCGAGCCGTTCGGCTGCCGCCAGACCCTCGGCATCCCGCACTGCACCAAGGGGCAGATCGACCGCGGCCTGGACGAGATGTACGAGCTCGGCGTCCGCAGCATGTTCGTCTGCCACAAGTACGACAACGCCCTGTGCGGGGTCCGCTTCGACTCCGGCACCCAGGGTGCCATCGTCAACCTGGGCAACTTCCTCAGCGGCGGCTCCTTCTGGAAGGCGCGCACCTGCACCGGGCCCTATCACGACAACCCGATCGAACCCGGCGGAATCCTGCCCGACCAGCTCGCGGGACTGCTGCCCCCCGGCATCTCGCTGCCGGTCTATCCCCCCGCTCCCCACTGCAACACCAAGGGCCTGACCTCCCTCGGGGAGTACATGGTCCAGGGGCTGATGCGACGGGGCATGCTCGTGGAGGTCGACCACATGAGCGTGAAGGCCGCCGACCGCACGCTCGGCATCCTCGAAGCGGCCGGCTACCCCGGCGTGATCTCCTCCCACAGCTGGACCGACCCGGGCTACTTCGACCGGATCTACGCCCTCGGTGGCATGATCACGCAGTACGGGCATGACGCGTCGCACTTCGTCGCCGAGTGGCGCCGCACCGAGCCGCTCAGGCAGGCGCGCCAGATCACCGGGTACGGCTACGGCCTGGACGTCAACGGCATGGGCCAACTGCCCGGCCCTCGCGCCGGCAACTCCGCCGACCCGGTCACGTACCCGTTCGCCTCCTTCGACGGAAGCGTGACCCTGGACCGGCAGCGGACCGGGCAACGGGTCTGGGACGTCAACACCGACGGGGTCGCCAACTACGGCCTGGTGCCCGACTGGATCGAGGACATGCGGATCATCGCGGGCCCGGACCTCGTGCGGGACCTGGCGGCCGGCGCCGAATCCTACCTGCGCACCTGGGAGGCGGCCACGGCCCGCGCCCGGCGATGAGCCACCCTGCCACGTTCCGTGACGTCGCGGCACCGGGTCCGCACGGTGCGGTGGCAGGCTGAAGGAGCGCGCCGCCGGCCCTTGCGGGCGATGGGCCGGAGCGCCCCGCGCGCCCCGACGCGGCCGGCGGCCGGCGCGATGGCCAGATGATCTAGGTTTGACGTTCGGTTCCGGCCAGGGCTTGGATGATCGCCCATGAGCCGGTGTGCGCCGAAGGAGGCCGATGAAGCCGTTACGCGTGGTCGCGGGGGTCGTGGTGGCGGTGGTCGTGGCGGCGGGGGCCGTGGCGGCGGGGGTCGCGGTGTCGCCGTCGCTGTGGGACGGCGACGACGGGAAGCCCGTCCGCGACCAGCTGCCGGTCGCGCCCCTGGTGGTGCGGAAGAACATGTGGCTGGACTCCCAGGGGGCGGTCGTCGAGGAGCTTCCCGACCGCTGCGAGGACAGCCGATACCCGTACTTCTGCCAGCGGGTGCGGACGGAGGTCGGCGCGCACGACGAGCGGCTGCTCGCCGGCGGCGGCCTGACCATCAGGACGACGATCGACCAGGCGATGCAGGAGGCGTCGCAGCGGGCCGTGGACGACCACGTCCACCGCGACGATCCGCAGGTCGCCGGCCAGGCGATGGTCGTCCCGGGCAGCGGTGAGATCAGGGCCATGGCCACCAGCAGGGGCACCGGCGACCCGAGCGGTCTCCAGCAGGGCAGTACGGCGATGGCCTACACCCTGGCCGCCGCGTTCGAGAACGGCATGCGGTCGGAGGACGGCTTCGCCGTCTCCGGCGAGTACCGGATGCCCGGCTTCGCGGCGTTCAGGAACTGCCAGGACGTGAAGGTCGGCGATCCGACCCACCAGGTCGTCGACCCGCGGCGAGCCGACCGGTTCCACACCCTGCGGTCGGGCACCCGGGAGACGGTCCCCACCTTCTTCATGAAGCTGGAGGAGAGGGTCGGCCTGTGCGAGACGGTGCGGATGGCGCGGCGGCTCGGCCTCGGCCGCGCCGACGGCCATCCCCTGGCCGAGTACGCGACCTTCACGCTCGGCATCAACGAGGTGGAGCCGGTCTCGGTGGCCACCTCCTACGCCACCCTCGCCGCCCGCGGCCGGCACTGCGCCCCGATGGCGGTCACCGAGATCCGCGACGGCTCCGGCGCCGCGCGCTCCTTCGTCCCGCGCTGCCGGCAGGTGCTGGACCCGGCGGTCGCCGACGCGGTGACCGGCGTGCTGGCCGACGCGGCCGGGGACGCGGTCAAGGGCCTCGGCCGTGACGCGGCGGGCCTGCCGGGGACGGTCGACGCCCACGCCGCCGCCTGGTACGCGGGCTACACCCCGGCTCTGGCCTCGGCGGTCGGCGTCGGTGATCCTCGCGGCGGCTTCCGGCACCCGCTGACCGACGTGACCATCGGCGGCCGCCGCTACTCCAGCGTGCCCGGCAGCTCGATCCCTGCCCACATCTGGACGGACTCCATGACCACGGCGGTGCGCGGCACCGAGGAGGCGGCGTTCGTGAAGCCGGATGCCGGTCGGTTCGGCGGCTGCCGCGAAGCCTACGCGAAGTGACGGCTCCGAGGTCCCGAGAGCTTCGAGCCCGTGGAGAGTAGCATCACCGAGTGACACTTCCGCTACCGGCGGTGACCGGTGCGGGCGCATCCATTCGGAGAGGGGCTCAACCATGGCACAGGACTTCAGCAGGCTCCCGCAGCCTCAGTCGGTGCGGCTCATCGACTTCGACGAGGCGAAGGTCGTACCCGGGATCGTTCCCGGCACGTTCATCCTGATCGTGAGCGGCGAGAAGCCCTACCAGAACATGAAGGTCCGGCTCTCGCCGCTGGTGTACGTCCAGCGGCCGGAATACTGGGGCATCGAGGTCATCGGGATGCTTCCCGGCATCGGCCTACCCGCGCTGGCGCCGTACACGGAGTCGCTGCCGCTCGACAGCGTCCTCGGCACCAAGGGGATCGAGGTCATCGGCGCGACCACCCGCGAGACGTTCGACGTCCCGTAACCCTCTCCGCACCGCGTCCCGCGCGGGAAGTGGTGGCAGGCTGGAGAGATGCGCCTGGCGACGTGGAACGTCAACTCGGTCAAGGCACGGCTGCCCCGGCTGGTCGACTGGCTGGCCGGGGTCCGGCCCGACGTGGTCTGCCTGCAGGAGACGAAGTGCGCCGCCGGCGGCTTCCCCGTCGAGCAGGTGGGTGAGCTCGGATACGCCGTCGCGGCCCACGGTGACGGCCGGTGGAACGGCGTCGCGCTGCTGTCCAGGGTGGGCCTGGACGAGGTGTCGCGCGGCTTTCCCGGCGAGCCGGGCTTCGACGCGCTCGCCGACGGCGTGCCCCCGGAGTCGCCGGAGACCGGCGCGGGCTCGACACCGCCCGAGGCGCGGGCGGGCGGCACGGGCGCGGCGCCGCCCGAGGCGCGGGCGATCGGCGCCACCTGCGGCGGGCTGCGGGTGTGGTCGTTGTACGCGCCGAACGGGCGCACGGTCGATTCGCCGCACTACCGGTACAAGCTGGCCTGGTTCGCGGCGTTCCGGGAGGCGCTGGAGAGCGAGCTGGCGACGGGAAGCCCGCTGGTGGCCTGCGGCGACTACAACGTGGCGCCGACCGACGCGGACGTCTGGGATCCCGCGCAGTTCGCCGGCTCGACCCACGTCACCCCGGCCGAGCGGCAGGCGCTGGCCGGGCTCAGGGAGCTGGGGCTGCGCGACGTGGTGCCGACGGCCATGAAGGGCCCGCACCCGTTCACCTACTGGGACTACCGGGCGGGCATGTTCCACCAGAACAAGGGCATGCGCATCGACCTCGTGTACGCCGCCGCGGGGGTCGCCGGCCGGGTGCGTTCGGCGTACGTGGATCGCGAGGCCCGCAAGGGCAAGGCGCCGTCCGACCACGCGCCGATCGTCGTCGACCTCGACCTCTGACGGTGCCGGGCGTTCAGCCGAGGTCCAGGTCGTGCCACTGCCGGACGGCCTCCAGGTGGTCGGGCCGGCCGATCGCCACGAGGTTGGAGCGGTAGAGGCCGATCGCGCCGGGACTGTCGAGGTCGGCTTGCGCGCACGGCCGCAGGACGCCGTCCAGCTCGTCCACCAGGAAGACCCACCGATAGTGGGCGAAGACGAGGTCGAGCAGTTCGCTCGCGTCGCAGCCGCAGTTCGCCTGGAGCTCGGGGTGCAGCTCGAACAGCAGCGTCGGTGAGGCGGCCAGGGCCTGGGTCGCGCCGCGCAGCACGAAGCCCTCGTAACCCTCGACGTCGATCTTGACGAGGTCGGGCGGGGCGAGGCCGCGGTCGGCGAGGTAGGCGTCGATCGACGTCATGGGCACGGTGATCGTCTCCACGGGCGTCCCGACGTTCGCCGCGGCGGCCGAGTGTTTGCCGGACTGCTCGCCCGACAGGTGCACGGTCAGCTCACCGGGTGAGTCACCGACGGCCATCGGTTCCACGCTCACGCGGCCGGTCAGCTCGTTGCGCTCCACGTTGCGTCGCAGGTAGGCGAGGTTCTCCGGGACCGGCTCGAAGGCGACCAGCCGGCCACCCGGCGCGACCCGCGCGGCACCGGTGCAGGCGTAGACGCCGATGTTCGCCCCGACGTCGACGATGGAGTGACTGACCGAGGCCAGCCGCTCGAAGACGCCGACCTCGAACTCCTCGTAGTAGCCCCCCGAGACCGACGGCATGATCGTGGCGTCCCACACCGGGCCGGTCAGCACCACCCCCCGGTAACGCGCCTCCATGTCCCGATCGCCGGTGGCGACGCCGAGGCGGAAGACGGCGTGGTAGATCCGGTTGACCAGGGGGAAACGCCGGACGCTGCGACCGCGCAGCAGGACGCGGGCCGGTCGGCTCCTGTTCGCCGCCCTCGCCGCGCGCATCAGCCCGATGGCGACCCTTCTCCGCACTCGCTTCATTGACATGGTCATGGTGTGCAGTTTGATCGAGTCTCCGGCGCATAGGGGCGGACAATCGAGCAAATTGTTCTCCTTTCTTGAGAATCGCCCTACCCGATAACTGCATGGCGATTCGATCACCTTGCGGGTATTTCTCACCCTGGATACGTTGAACGTCCTCCGGCTCTTTCGCAGCCGAGCAAGGGAGGGCCCGGATGGGGCGCCGTGAGTCACCCGTCGATCCCGGAGCGGGCCCGGTCCAGCGTTTCGCGTACGAACTGCGGAAGCTGCGCCGGGAGGCCGGCGGCATCACCTATCGGGAGATGGCCAGGCGGGCCGGCTACGCGGTCACCACGCTCTCCCAGGCCGCCGCCGGCGACCGGCTGGCGTCGCTTCCGGTCGTGGCCGCGTACGTGAAGGCGTGTGGCGGCGACGTCGCCGAGTGGGAGCTGCGCTGGCGGCAGGTCGCCGAGGAGATCCTGCCCGAAGCGAGCGACGAGGACGACGCCGGCTCTCCCTACCCGGGACTGGCCCGCTACGAGACGGGCGACAGCGAGCGGTTCTTCGGGCGGGACCGGCTCGTCGAGGAACTGCTGGCGCTGGTGCGGCGGCGGCGCTTCGCGGCGCTGTTCGGCCCGTCGGGCAGCGGCAAGTCCTCGCTGTTGCGGGCCGGGCTGGTGGCCGCCGTACGGCAGGGGCGGCTCGACGAGCCCGTGCGTTCGGTCCAGGTGCTCACACCGGGCAGGCGGCCGATGGCGGCCCACGCCGCCCGGCTGTCCGCCAGGCAGGACGCGCTGTGGGTGGTCGACCAGTTCGAGGAGCTGTTCACGCTCTGCCGGGACCCGGCCGAGCGGGCCGAGTTCATCGACCTGTTGCTGACGGCCCGCGACCCGGACAGCCGGGTGCGGGCCGTCATCGCCGTCCGGGCCGACTTCTACGGGCACTGCGCCGGGCACCGCCCGCTGACCGAGGCGCTGCGTGACGCGAACCTGCTGGTGGGGCCGATGGACCGCGACGATCTGCGGGAGGCGATCGTCAAGCCGGCCATGGCGCGGGGGCTGATCGTGGAGCGGGCGCTGACCGCCGAGGTCATGGAGGACGTGCTCGGCGAACCTGGCGGCCTGCCACTGATGTCGCACGCGCTGCTGGAGACGTGGCGGCGCCGGCAGGGCAAGATGCTGACGCTGGAGGGTTACCGGCGGGCCGGCGGCGTGCGCGGCGCCGTCACGGCCACCGCCGAGGAGGTCTACAGCGGGCTGTCTCCCGTCCAGGCCGCGCACGCGCGGCGCATCCTGCTGCGGCTGGTCGATCCCGGCGAACGGGACACCCGGCGGCCCGCCGCGCCGGCCGAGCTCGACCCTGACGGGTCACCCGAGGCGGCCCGGGTGATCCGCCGGCTGGCCGACGCCCGGCTGCTGACGTTGCACGAGGACTCGGCCGAGATCGCGCACGAGGCGCTGATCGCCTCCTGGCCCCGGCTGCGCGGCTGGATCGAGGAGGAACGCGACCTGCTGCGCGCCCAGCGAGCGCTCACCGAGGCGGCGGCCACGTGGGACGAGCTGGGACGCGATCCCGGCGCGCTGTTCCGGGGCGCGCGCCTCGCGGCCGCCGACCGGCTGCGCTCACGGCAGGCGGAGCTGACCCCGTTGGAGCGCGACTTCCTCACCGCCTCCGCCGGGGCGGCGGCCCGCCGCGGCAGGCTGGCGCGGGCCGCCGTCGCCGTGCTGGTCGTGCTGAGCGTCGTGGCGTCGGCGGCGGCCGTGATCGCGGTCAACGTGGCCGGTACGGCCGAGCGCGAGCGGCGCAACGCGGAGACGCGGCGTCAGGAGGTTCTGTCGAGGTTCGTGACGAACGAGAGCGAAGAACACTCCGCCACGGATCCCGTTCTCGCCGGGCTGCTGGCCGCCGCCGCGTGGCGGATCACGCCCACCGGCGAGGCCCGCCACCGGATGCTCGACACGATCGCCACCTCCCTGCGGCACGTGCTGGCCGGGCACACCGGCGACGGCGCGACGCTGTTCAGCCCGGACGGCAGGCTGCTGGCCACCGCCGACGACACCACCGTCCGGCTGTGGGAGACCGCCTCCGGACGTCTCGTCGGCGCTTTCGAGACCGGTCACGTCCGGGCCGCCGCCGCGATGGCGTTCAGTCCGGACGGCCGGGTCCTGCTCACGCCGGGCCCCAAGGGGGCGGTGCTGTGGGACACCGCGACGGCCCGCCCCGCGGGCCCGCCGCTGACGCGTCCGGGAGAGTCCGGTCCGGTGCTCGCGGTGGCGTTCAGCCCGGACGGCACGACCCCTGGCGACCAGCGGCGAGAACAGCACGGCCGGTCTGTGGCACACGGCCACCGGCCGGCAGATCGGCGACCTCGTCCACAGCCGCACCTTCTTCCGCGGGCCGATGGCCTTCTCCCCCGACGGCAGGCTGCTGGCCACCGCCAACGGCGACCAGGCGACGCTGTGGGACACCGCCACCGGCCGGGCGGCCGGCGAGCCGGTGAAGCACGCCCTCGCCTCGGCGGTCGCGTTCACGCCGGACGGGCACCAGCTGGCCGTAGGCGGCGTCCACGGCATCGGTTTCTGGGACGTCGCCACCCGCCGCCCGCTGGGCGCCCCGCTGGCCGCCCGCGGCACGGTCTGGGGCCTGGCGTTCAGTCCCAACGGCAGGACGCTGGCCGGCGGCGACCGCGACGGCGGATTGCGGCTGTGGGACGCGACCGCCCTGCGGCCGGGCGGCGCCCCGCTCACCGGTCACGCCGAGCCGGTCAAGGCGCTGAGGTTCGGCCCGGACGGCGCGCGGCTGACCACCGCCGGGCAGGACGGGAGCGTGCGGTTCTGGCGCACCGCCACCTACGGGCAGGCCGGCGCCCCGGTGCCCGGCCGCAGCGGCACCACCTGGAACGTCGCCTTCAGCCCGGACGGCAGGACCCTGGCCGGCGCCGACGGCGACCGGGGCCCGCGGCTGTGGGACGTCGCCACCGGCCGCCCGGCCGCGGTCCCGCTCACCGGCAACACCGGCTCCGTGGAAGCGGTCGCGTTCAGCCCCGACGGCAGGACCCTGGCCGGCGGCGGCCGGGACAAGAGCGTGCGGCTGTGGGACGTGGCCAGCGGCCGCCCGCGCGGCACGCTCCTGACCGGCGCCGACGGCACCCTGTGGGACCTCGCCTTCAGCCGCGACGGCACGACCCTGGCCGGAGCGTACGACAACGGTGTCGTGTGCCTGTGGGACGTCGCCACCGGCCGCCCGCTCGGCCCCCCGCTGGCCGGGCCGGTCGACGCGGTCACCGCGATCGCCTTCAGCCCCGATGGCCGGACCCTGGCCGGCGGGATCGTTGACGGCGACATACAGCTGTGGGACGTCGCCACCCGCCGCGCGTCCGGCGCGCCCCTGACCGGACACACCGGCACCGTGTGGGATCTCACCTTCGGCCCGGACGGCGCGACCCTGGCCAGCGGCGGCGGCGACGGCCACCTGCGGCTGTGGGACGTGGCCACCGGCCGCCCCCTCGGCCCCCCCGCTGGCCGGTCACTCCCCCTCCGTCACGGCGGTGGCCTTCGGCCCGGACGGCACGACCCTGGCCAGCGGCGGCAGCGACGGCACGGCCCGGCTGTGGAACGTGGCCATGCCCGCGGAGCCGGAGCGGTCGGTCTGCGCGATCGCCGGACGCCCCCTCACCCGGGCCGAATGGGCGCTGTACCTGCGCGGCGAGCCGTACCAGGACATCTGCCGGTGACGACCCGGAACCGGGCTCGGCTCCGCGCCAGGCTCGGGGTGCGGCTCGGCCGGGCTCAGGACCATTGGAGGGTGCGGTCGGGACGGAGCAGGACGAGGCGGCCGTCGGCCGTGTAGGCCGCGGACGAGACGCCCGCGTACCTGGCCAGCGTCCGCCCGGCCCGGTCGAGCACTTCGGCGCCGCCCCCGTGGACGACGACGAACCGGGCGCCGGACGGGTCGGCGCGGACCTGCGCCTCGTCCCGCACGTCACGGGCCCACGTCCGCGCGCCGGTGGCGTCGACCCCGCGGACGGCGGTGAACGCCCTGCCGTGCTCGTCCTTCCAGCGGGCGATGAGCGCGGCACTCTCCCTGCCGGCCGCGCACTCGCCGGCCAGGTCCAGGTCCGTGGTGATCGGTACGGTGCGATGGCGCCGCAGCACCAGCCGGGGCGCGTCCCCCACGAGCACGGCCAGCTCGCCTCCGTTCGCGACGCAGGCCCCCCACGCGCCCCCGGCGGGACGCGTGCCCGCCAGGCGTCGCCAGCCGCGCCGGTCGTGCCCGAACCACAGCACCTCGTCCGAGGTCACCGCCAGCGCGGTGGTGCCGTCCGGATCCTCGCTCCACGCCACTCCGGCCGCGTCGCGGACGGGCACCAGCTCGGGCGGGCCGGCCGGGCGCGTCAGGCGCAGCCGGCCCGCGCCGACGGCGGGCCCCTCGGCGAGCACGGCGTCGGAGGGAGCGCGGGCCGTCAGGACCCGCCGGACGGAGGAGGCGGACTCCGCGAAGGCGCGCGGGCCCGCCGGGGTGGGTCGCCAGGGTTCCGGGTCGGGCCCGGCGGGCGACCAGGTCCCCGAGAAGACGACGTCCGGGCAGCGCGCCAGGCAGACGGGCTCCGCGCCGCTGTGGAACGCCGTACGGTCCCGCCAGATCTGCCGCCCCGTCCGGTCGAGGCCGAAGAACGACTCCGCCACCGGATCCAGGACGACGACCCCTCCGGGGGACGCGTCCACCAGCACCGGCGCGTTCATCGCGGTGTTCACCGGAGCGTTCACCGGAGCGTTCCCGGCGGCCGGCCGCTCCGGCGGGCCGGTCGCGCAGCCGGCGACCGTCAGCCCGGCCGCCAGCCCTACCGCCAGCAGCGCGGCCGTGGTTCTGGACATCATGTTCGCCTCCGGCTTCTCGACGGGATGGCGAGCGGATGCCGGGCCCCCCAGCCCGGCATCCTTCTCGTCACTTCCGGATCAGACGCTGTTGGTACGGCCGGAGCACCTGGGGTCGTCGCCACGGCGGTCGAAGACGAACGAGAAGTCGGCGTGCACCTTGGCCCTGCGCGGCGCCGCCTCCTTCAACGAGATCCCGCCGGTGCCCTTCTTGATGTTGTCTCCCGAGACCCAGCGCCAGAGCGTCCGGTCGGCCCGGCCGTTGAGGTGTTCGCGGATGCGCAGGGTGACGTTGTTCCGGTTCCTGAGGCCGGGGCCGGCCAGGTACCAGTTCATCCGGTTGAAGATGTCGTTGCGGCCCTTGGTGTAGTAGTAGGCCTTGAGGTTGCCGTAGTTGCCGCGGGCGGCTCGGCAGGTGCCGCTGATGTTCCCCATCGCCGCGCCCACCGCGGTCGTACCGGTGTGCGAGGCCTTGCTCGCGGTGGCCGTGCTCGCGGTGGCCGTGCTCGCGGTGGCCGTGCCGCCCGCGACCGTCAGGCCGCCCAGCGCGACCAGTGCCGCGGTGCCTGTGGTGATCATGTGCTTGCGCATCATGGTGCCGTTTCCTTCCCGGTTCGTCCCGCCGGTCGCGGGATCCGAGATCAGGTCTAACGGCCGGAGAATTGTTCGGCAGGCCCCCTCACCAGAGAAAACAAACAACCGGTTCGCCGGCGAGGTCGCCGGGCAGGCTCACGCCGACCCGGCCGCCCGGCTCTCCTAGGCGCGCAGCGCGGCTCGCGCGTGCGCCAGCGTGGCGGTGGCGCGGGGGAACTCGGTGAGCCGGCTCGCGATCAGGTCCAGCGCGGGATGGAGGACGCTCGCGGGGACGCCGCGGGCCGTGAGGATGCCGGCCATCCAGGTGAGGAAGCCGCCGAACAGCTCGGGGTCGTTCAGGTAGAGCGCGGTCGCGAGGAAGTCGACAAGGTGGGCGATGTCCTCGGCGGTGTGGCGGCGCTGCTGGGCGGTGTAGCGCGCCATCTCCGGGACGCGCTGTTCCAGCTCGCTCATGACGTGCCTGACCAGCCGCGAGGCCGACCGGGTGACCAGGGTGTACTCCTGGTCGTCCAGGTGCGGCAGATCGTCGGTGGAGTGGCGGCTCGCCGGTGCGACGGCGGGCAGGTCACCGTCCAGGCGGTCGGCGGCGGCGCGCGCGTCGGGGGCCCAGGCGTCGGCTCCCAGCAGGCGGGCGTAGCGGCCGTCCGGGCCGAAGGCGGCCCCGCCGACCAGCACCGGCGTGCCCGTCGCCTGGCAGGCCGTGATGGCGGCGTGCGCGGCGGGCAGCCGGGTGGCGATCGAGCTCGACAGCGCCACCGCGTCGGGGCCGGTGCGGTGCAGGTGCGCGATCAGGTGCGGGGTGGGCACCTGGGCGCCGAGGTGGTCGACCCGCCAGCCGCGCAGCCGCAGCACCTCGGCCAGCAGCCGGGCGGGGAGCCCGTGCCACTCGCCGTCGACGCACGCCACGGTGATCCTGCCCCGGCCCGGTTCGGCGCGCGCCGCGTCGCGCGTGGCGGGGTGGAGGGCCAGCGCGGCGATCACGCGTTCGTTCACGGCGGTCGCGGAGTGCTCCTGCGCGACCGTGATCCGGTTGGCGGCCCACTCCTGGCCGACGCGCGCCTGGACCCGGGCGACGACCTCGATCAGCAGGGTCTCCATGTCGACGCCGTGGTCGAGGGCGGCCAGGGCGGCGTCGGTGGCCGCGTACTCGTCACCGGCCACGGCCGCCTGCCAGAGGTCGTCCGTCCAGGTCGTGAAGTCGTCGTTGCGCTGCGCGACGTCGGTCAAGGGATCTGCCTCTCCTGGCCGGTCGTCCGGGCCGGGCGGGCCGGGCGGGCCGCGGTGATGGCGATGACGGCCATGTCGTCGTGGTCGCCGTCGCCCGCCCACTGGGACGCCAGCATCTGCACGCGTTCGGCGAGCGCCTCGGGCGGCATGCCGGCGCACTGCGCGAGCTCCTCGCGCAGCCGCCGCTCGCCGAACATCTCGTCGCCCAGCGGGCCGCCCCTCGCCTCGGTGATCCCGTCGGTGTAGAGGACGCAGGTCTCTCCGGGGTCGAGCAGCACGGTGTCGGTCGTGCTGGTGATGGTCTCCAGCATCCCGATCAGGGTGCCGCCGGTGCGGGCCGCCTCGACCCGGCCGTCGGCCCGTACGATCAGCGGCGGCGGGTGTCCGGCGCCGGTCAGCCGGAGCGACACCCGCGTGCCCACGCGTCGCGCCGAGGCCAGCACGAGCGTGACGAACAGCGACCGGTCGCCGCTCAGCAGCGCGCCGTTCAGCAGTTCGAGCACCCGGTGGTGGTCGTCGGCCATCGGCAGCAGCGCCTGCAGCGTGTTGCGGATCTTGCCGGTGAGCACGGCGGCCTCCAGGCCCTTGCCGCACACGTCGCCGAGCACGATCAGCGACTCCCCACCCTCCTCCGGGGCGGGGTGCAGGTCGTAGAAGTCGCCGCCGACGCGCTCGCTGAGCCCGGAGGGCCGATAGCGGGCGGCCAGCTCCACGCCGTCCAGGTGCCGCGTCCGGGGCGGCAGCAGCTCCCGCATCAGGGTCTCGGTGATGGACGCCTGCTCGGCGTACAGGCGTGCCGCCGACATCGCCGCGCCGGCCCGGGCGGAGAACAGCCGGGCGGCCACCTCCTCGCCCTCGGAGAAGCCTGCCTGTCCTGAGCGCCGCAGCAGCACCAGCGCGCCCGCCGACACGCCGTGGCCCGGGAGCGCGGTCACCACCATGGAGCCCAGCTCGCCCAGCCCCTCGCGGGCCAGCCAGCCGGGGGCGGCGGCGGGGTCGATCCAGCGTGAGGGCATCGGCGGGAACCCCTGCAGCGCCTCGGCGAGGCCGGGCACCTCGTGGGGGTCCACGGCCAGTTGCTCACGGACCACGCGGCCGTCGGGGCCGCAGTAGGCGACGGGATACCGGCGTCCGGCCAGGGGAAGGATCACCAGCGCGGCGTCGGCCAGGTACCGCGTGGCCAGGCGCGCGACCACCTCCGTGCAGCGGTCGAGGTTGAGGGACGCCAGCAGTTCGTTGGACGCGTCGACGAGGAACGCGGTGCGTTCTCTCTCCACCCGTAGCGCCTCGGCGACCCGTTCGTCGTCGGTGCGCTCGGTCAGCCACCACACCACCCCGTCGTGGTCGTCGTCGCGGACGGGCCGCGCCTCGAACACGCGATCCCCGATCGGTCCGCGCACCGGGCCGGAACCGGTTTCCTCGACGAGCCAGGCCGGTGCGACGGCGGCCAGCGCCACTCCGGGGGCGGCTTCGGGGAGGATCAGCCGGGCCGGCTCGTTGAGCTGCTCGATGACGCCGTCGGCGTCGGCCACCAGCACCGGATGCGGCGCGGCCCGCCACACCGCACCGGTCGCCTCGCGGCCCAGCCCGCTCGTCAGCCCAGCCACAACAGCGAGCCCGCGCGGGGCCCTGCCTCCCTTGACGACATATCAGCTTTTACTAGGGTCAAGCTCCCATTCTAGTCGAGTATCCCGTTCTGCCGGTGAAGGCGGGGCCTGAGGCGGAGGGCGAATGACCCACATTTCACGAAACACGGGCCCGGCCCAGGGCGGTCGCTCGCGGACGGGCGGGACCACCCGGGCCATGATGGTCGGCGAGTTCGCCAGCACGTGACGGGAGCCATGCATGCGGATCGGTGTCGTCTTTCCCCAGACCGAGATCGGGGCGGACGCGGGCGCGGTGCGCGCCTACGGCCAAGCGGTCGAGGAGCTCGGTTTCCAGCACGTCATGGCCTTCGACCACGTCGTCGGGGCCGACCCGGAGGTGCACCAGGGCTGGCAGGGGCCCTACGACGTGCGGAGCACCTTCCACGAGCCGATGGTGCTCTTCGGCTACCTCGCCGCGCTGACCTCGCTGGACCTGGTCACCTCCATCATCATCCTGCCCCAGCGCCAGACGGCCCTGGTGGCCAAGCAGGCGGCCGAGGTCGACCTGCTCAGCGGCGGACGGCTGCGGCTGGGCGTGGGGCTCGGCTGGAACAGGGTCGAGTACGAGGCGCTCGGCCAGGACTTCACCACCCGGGGCAGGCGGATCGAGGAGCAGGTCGCGTTGCTGCGCCGGCTGTGGACCGAGCCGTCGATCACGTTCGACGGCGCCTACGAGAAGGTGACCGGAGCGGGGCTGGCTCCCCTGCCGGTGCAGCGGCCCATCCCCCTCTGGTTCGGCGCCTTCTCGCCTCCGGCGTACCGCCGGGCCGGGCGGCTGGCCGACGGCTGGTTCCCGCAGATGTCCCCGGGTCCCGAACTTGACGAGGCCAAGGCGATCGTGGACGGGGCCGCCGCCGAGGCCGGCCGCGACCCCGCCACGCTCGGCATGGAGGGCCGGGTCAGCTGGACGGGCAGCCCGGAGGCGCTGGCCGACCTGGCCGGCCGGTGGCGGGAGGCCGGCGCCACCCACCTCGCCGTCAACACCATGGGCGCCGGCCTCGGCTCGGTCGACGGCCACCTGACCGCGCTGGCGCTCGCCGCCGAGATGCTCGGCCTGGGCAAGGGCTGACGCCCGCGGGCCGGTGACCTGGTCACCGGCCCGCGGCGCCGGCGGTCAGGGCGTGGTGACGGCCGGGGCGGTCACCGAGGCCGACCAGTACAACGCCCTCGCCACCTGCGGGAACAACCCCTTGGGGTGGTTACGGAACATCGGCTCGGTGCCGAACAGCACCACGGCCGCGCCCCGCTCGTCGCGCCCGCTGACCACGGCCGCCTGGTTCCTGGCCGCGTCCTGGCCGCCGGTCCCGTTGGCGTTGGGCCGCCAGTGGCCGGAGACCAGCGGCCCGTCGGCCGCGTACGACTGCTCGACCGTGACCTCGGGGCCGAGCCCGGTGAACCAGCGCGGCGAGTAGACGAACGAGTGCTCCGGCGAGCCGTTGCCGACGGGACCGGCCGACGAGGTGACCCGCACGACCCCGTTGGCGTCACCGCGCCCGGCGACCGCCGTCGCGGTGAGCAGCCCGGCGGCGGCGTTGAAGGTCGCGCCGGTGCCGCCCCGGGTGACCACGCCACCGGTGGCGAGGAACCCGTCGAGCGCCGCCCGGGCCGCCGGGTTGAGCGCCGCGTGGCTCAGCCCGCTGGAGACGAAGAGCACGTCGATATCGCTCCAGTCGAAGCCGGCGTTCAGGACCGCGGTGGAGACCGGGGTGACGGCGAAGCCCAGCTCACGCAGCGTGAACAGCTCGTCGGCGGAGACGGCCGCGGCGATCCGCACCGGGGAGAGCGGGGTGCCCGTCGCCGGGCCGGCCGGGGTGAACGCCACGCCGTACGTGCCGGACACCGTCCTGGCGGCGGCGCGCGCGGCGGCCGGCACGATCGCGGCGCCGTCACTCGTCCAGGTCACCGCCACGCCCTGGGCCAGCAGCTCGTTCAGCGCCAGCACCTCCTTGGCGTCGGTCACCTTGAGCGCCAGCGGCCCGGGAGCCTTCGGGACCGAGCCGGTCGGGGCGGCCGCCTTGACCGGCTCGCCGCTCACGCGGAGGGAGCCCGTGGTGACGGTGTCGACGGTGGCGCCCCAGATCAGGGCGTGGCTCCAGCCGGAGATGTCGTACATCGCGTCGACCCTGGGCGAGATGTCGGCGCCGGGCTCCAGCATCACGTTGGCCAGCCCGCGCTTGGGCTGGTGCATGTCCACGACGTACGAGCCGGCCGGGTAGGTCTTCCCGTTCAGCGCGAACGCCCGCCTCGCCCGCTCCACCCTGACGTCGTTGGCGACCAGATGGTCCACCAGGCGCGCGGCGGCCGTGGCCGAGCGCTGCCCGGCGCCCGCCGGGATCACGTACGCCCGGGGGTAGGTGGTGGTGTAGACGTCCTCGGGGCCGAAGCCGGGCACGATGCCGAGCGGCACGGTTTTGGCCGGCTCGCCCGCCGCGCCGCGCCGGAAGACCTCGATCTGGTCCGCGATCAGCTGGTCGCGCCGGTCCCGTACGAAGCCGTGCGTCGCCCGGATGGCGGCGGCGGCGATCTCGGTGTTGATCGCCGAGCGGCGGCGCAGCTCCTCGGCGGGCAGGTTGGTGTAGTCGGAGCCGTTGACCCGCAGCGGGATCTCGACGGTGTGCGAGGCGACCGCGCCCTGGAACGGCGCGTACTGCGGGGTGAAGATCGGCGGCCAGTCGTCCCAGCCCTCCGGGGAGTCGCGGAACGGGATCTGCGGCGGGAACACCCCGTCGGCCTCGGGCGTGTGCCCCAGCGCCTTGACCGCGGCCTCCATGCCGAGCCCGTTGGCGTAGGTGTTCCTGATGAACAGGTCGTACTCGTAGTTGGCGCCGTGCGGCGGCGTGGTGGGCTCGATGAGCGTGCCGTTGACGTACCCGTGCAGGTCGACCATGGCGACGGGCTGGGTGTCGATCATCACCTGGCGCATCGCCCGGACCTCGGGCTGCGAGGCGGTGACGAAGTCACGGTTCAGGTCGAAGCCGGCGCCGTTGGCGCGCACGCCGTTGAACCGGCCGTCGGGGTTGGCGGTGACGTTGACGTACAGCCGGGTGCGGCCGAGCAGGTCGGCGACCTTGGGGTCGGTGCTGGTGGCCAGCTCCTCGATCACCCGCAGGGAGGCGTCGGTGCCCTCCCACTCGTTGCCGTGGATGTTGCCGTTGACGAAGATCGGCGCCTTGTACTTCCTCGCCAGCCCGCGGTCGCGGGCGGCGGCGGCCGGGTCGTTCTCGATGCGCTCGCGGATCCGGTCCTGCTCACGGGCCTCGGCGCGGCTCTCCGGCGCGGTGACGGTCACCAGGTAGAGGTCGCGGCCCTGGTGCGTGCGGCCGATGACCTCCACGCTCACCCGCCTGCTCCGCTTCTGCAGGTCGTTCAGCCTGGGCGCGATGCCGTGGTACGGCACCAGGCCGAGCTTGATGGAGGCGTCGGCGGGGTTCTCCGCGGGCACCGGAAGCAGGGTCTGCCGGGGATACCCGCGGTCGCGGTCGGGAGCGTGCCGGAACGGCTCCTCGGCGGGGGCGCGGAGCGCCTCGGCCCGTTCGGAGACGCCGGCCGCCTCCTCGCTCCGCTCGGGACCGTTGCCGAAGTCCCGGACGGCGGGGGTGGGTGGCGCGACCGGATCGGCGGCCGCCGTCCCGGGAGGGAGAAGGAGAACGGCCGAGACGGCGACGCTCAGGAGGGCGATGGGTAAACGCAAGAGGACCTCCACGGGAGAAGTGCGTCTCGTACGCAACGATCTGGACGGATCCGGCACAAGATGCCGTGATCAGAGCGACGCACAATCCATGCCAATCCGTCACAGAACGCCGCCGCATCGGCGTCCGCGTGTCACCGCCGGCGCCGGCCGGGGACGCCGCCGGGTCCCGGCCTCGGCATCCCGCGATCAGCCGCGTGGCCTCCGGTTCCACCCCGGCGGACCACCGGCCGCACCGATGAGTTCGGCCTCACAGGAGAAATGAACATAAAACATATTCTGGCCATCATTATTTACGGGACTAGCCCGCGGGCGCATTTGCCGTGATACTGGATCCAACGATCCACTACCGGCCGCGTCAATAGCACAAAGGGCGGGCGAACCAGCGCGTTCGGGTCCCCCAAGAAAAGAATGGCCGCTAAGGTTGGCGCACTGGCGCGCTTTTGGTGTTCGTTATTCGGCAGAGGGTGGGGCCATGGCAGACCGGCGCTCTAACGGCCTCGCTGAGGCCGATCCACCGACCTGCGGCCAGCTCCGCGTCACCTTCGTGCAGAAGGCCTTCATGGTCGCCGAAGGCCGGCTCCTGCTGGTGCGCAAATCGGCGGCCGATCCCTACCATCCGGGGCTGTGGGAGGTGCCGGGAGGGCGCATGCAGCCCGCCGAGGGGCTGGACGAGCACATCGTACGAGAAGTGCGCGAAGAGTCCGGGATCGACATAGAGCCAGGCCCGCCCTTCCACATCTGGGACTGGGAAATGCGGGGCGACGACCATTCCCGCGTCCGGGCGATCGCGGTGGGCCGCATCTGCAGGCCGCTTTCCCGACGCCTGTCGACCGCGCGTCAGGTGCCCGGCGACCACATCAGCGCGGTGCGCTGGGTCCCCCACGACGAGATCGCCGACCACCCTCTCATCCCCGGAATGGACCTGGCGGTGGAGCAGTTCCTGCTCCTGTACAAAGGGCGCCGCGCTGATTGGCCGCTCTACCCTTGACCGCCGACCCGCCTCATTCAGCGAGCCGCGCCCCCCGATTCAGCCTGACGGTGGTCGGCGAGATCCGCGTGGACATCCGCGTGCGGCTGGATTCGCTGCGGTTCGGCGAGATCGACACGGACCAGTTGCGTTATTCGCCGGTGCAGATCACGCCCGCGGGCGTCGCACTCGGCCTCGCCCGGCAGGCGGTGCGCTATTTCGACCGCGTCGAGTTGATCGCCAGGATCGGCCGTGACGAGTTCACCGAGACGATCCTGGCCGAGCTCGCCGAGCTGGGGATCGAGTGCCGGCTGACCTTCGTCGAGGGCGCGTCGACGGGCCGGGTCCTGGTGGTGCGGGATGCGGCGCCGCGGGACGGCGTGCGCCTCATGGTCTCCGAGCCGCTGTCCGACGCGCAGGTGCTGAGCCCGGCGGATGTGCGCACGGCGAGCCGGGCGGTCGCGTCGGCCGACGTCCTCTTCCTGACCGGCTACGAGCTCCTCTATCCGCGGTCCGCCGAGGCCGTGCACGAAGCGGCCGCCATCGCCAGATCACATGGCACCCTGGTCTGCGTCGACATGGTGCCCCACGACATCCACCTGCGGCTGGACTCACGGCTGCTGCTGTCGACGCTCCGGCTGGCCGACATCGTCGTCGGCGAGGCCGGGACCCTGGCGAGCCTGGTCGGCGAGAGCTGCGCGTCGCCCGCCCACCTGCTCCCTCATCTCGACCGCGCCCTGGACGATCACCCCGTGTGGCTGATCCGATCGGGCTCCGGCAACGTGAGCCGATCCACGATCTACCGGCACGGGCTGATCCATCACGACTACGCGACGGGCTACCAGGCGGCCTCCGATCCCATGGGGTTCGGCGACCGGCTCACCGCGCGCGAGTTGCACTGGTTGCTGTCCTGCCTGCCTCTGGCCGGCCGGTCGGCCCAGGGCAGCAGCCCGCGCAAGGTCAGCAGGAAGCGCTCGCGGGTCGCCAACGTGCCGTAGCTCTCCTGCCACCGCCACGGGCCGCGTTCGGCGGCGGCCTTCCGCAGGAACTGGGTCGGCAGCGGCGTCGTACACGAATAGGCCGACGGCCCCTCGGCGTCCTCGACGTACAGATAGGAGGTCCCTCGGCGATAGAACTCGGCCGGCCCGGCCCGGCCGAGCGCCTGACCGGAAAGCCCTTCGGCCTCGACCCTGGCGCGCACCGTTGCGACCCCCGGCACGCAGTGCAGATGGGCATGGTCGATGCAGGCACCGGCGCCCTGAGAGGTGGCCGGTCCGTGCTCGAAGAACGTGACCGGCAGGCCGTAGACACGCGTCAGCAACCGCGTCACCAGCTCCTTGTGCTTCGCGAGCCTGCCGAGCACCCCGGTGGGGCAGGCGCCATAGCACGGGTAGTGCGCCGTGGAGACCAGCAGCAGGTGGCCCGGCCGCAGCGGAGCGAGATCGGGAGCGCACCAGACGTCGTCGTCGCCCCAGAGCACGCCCGCCGCTCCCGGCAGGCCGGCGTCCTCGTTCAGGCGGAATCGGTAACGCGCGCAGAACACACATTCCGTATCCCCCGTCACATCGTCCCCGTCTTTTCGCGCGGTCAACTCCCGTCCCGCGCTCTCGCCTTCCAGAATGAGGTCGGCGGCGCTAAGATAATCAGCCCATCCGGTGCGCTCGAACGGCGACATCGGCTTCTCCCCGCATAAGATCACCCGCCCTCCGGGGGCCAGGAGAGAAATGGCCTGGGCGACCAGATGCGGGGCCGTGCCGAGGTCGCAGTGAATTCGACGGAAAAACGCCGACGGGTAAGGCGCGACCCGCCCGGCTGGACGCCTGACCGTGGTCCCCTCGACCACGAAACCCTCGGCGGAGGTGGCGAGATGGGCCAGACCCGCCTCTCCCCGGAGAGAGTCCGCCCATCGCGGCGCGCCCCCGATGACGAGCACGTCACCCTCGCTCATGAGCTTCACCAGTTCATAAGAGGACACCGGAACACCGCATTGCGCACCGGGATAACCGCATCGGGTCCCGGCGATAATCGGCGTATTACTCAGGAGGCAATCCAAACACAAAGCCATCGCGAACACTAATAGGTACGATATACGCGAGATCCGCTGGGGCCCCGCACCGAAAGGGCTAGATGTCCGAGATCGATCTAAATCAAGTGGATGGTGCGCTGCACCGATCGATCACCCTGCTGCGCCGGACTTACAGTGACAATCCAACCGGAGGCGGCGGGTGGTACCACATGCTCGAAAGACCGCCACCCGGCGCGACCGCCACAGCGGTGGCCCTGCTGGCCTTTCACGCGGCGGGCGAACGCCCCCACCGTCTGGCCGACGCGCTCACCTTCCTCAAGGCCCGACAGCTGAAGAGCGACGACCTCCGCATCGACGGCGGCTGGTGGACCAACACCAGCGGCGAGAAGCCGGTGGTCGAGGCGACGGCCTGGGTGGTCCGCTGCCTGGCGACGCTCCGGTGCTCCCTCCACCCGGGTTCCCCCGATCTGGCACGCGCCGTTGAGTGGCTACGCCAGAACCACGACACGTCAGGCGGGTGGGGATCCTTCCTTGGCTGCCCGCCCCGGACCTGGCTCACCTGCCTGGCCATCAGAGCCCTGGTGGAGGCGGCTCCGCACGATCCCGCGATCGAGACCGGCGTCGAGTGGCTCCTCGACCAGCGCCTGTTCCCCGCCGCCTGGGGCGCCGAACCGGGGAATGCCGCTCCGCGGGTCGCGCACACCGCGATGGCGCTGACGACGCTGCTGAAAGCCGGATTCGACCCCCGTGACGAACACCTGGCGAGAAGATTCGACTGGCTGGCCGAGCACATCGACACCACCTCCCTGGACGAGGTGCGCAACAGGGTGGAGACGACCAAGGTCTTCCTGAAGACCTCCGACGGGAGCGAGATCTGGCGGCCTCCTCCCCTCATGCACTACGCCTTACCCGTCGCCGCCACCGCCCTCCTGCGGCACCCTCGCGCTCAGGAACCGGCCGTGGCCGACCGCCTGGCCGAAGCGGTCAACACCATCGTCGCCAAGCAGTGCGACGACGGCTCCTGGCCCAACAGCCACGACATGAATCTCACCCTGTGGGGCGTCTGGCCCTGCGTGGAGCTGCTGGCGGCGACCCGCGAGATCCGGCTCGCGCGTCCCGGAGATCAAGTCGTCTGGCTGGAAGGCGCCATCGTCGTCCGTCAGGCGGCCTGGCGGGAGGCGTCGTTCGAGAAGATCGCCCGGCCGCTGCTGGCACGACGGCCCCGGCTCCATCCGATTCGCTGGGCACGCAGGCACTGGGCCTGGGTCGTGCTCGTCGCCTCCGGGCTGGTGGGCGGCACCGGGCTCCTGCTCGAACTCATCGACGCGAAGGACCTGGCACTCGGACTGCTCGTGCCCGGGGTGCTCCTGGTGATCCAGACGGTCATGCAGCGCCGTCAGAGTTGACCCGCCGGCCGGGCCGCGCGCCCGCCTCGCCACGGCTCGCGCCCGGAGGGGACGCGAGCCGTGCCGGAACCGAGTCTCAGTGCGAGAACGCCTGGAACTCCGCCGCCCGGATCTGGTCGCGGAGCGGGCTGGCGGTGGCGCAGTCGGTCGCCGAGTTGGGGTCCTCGTCCTGTTCACCGGCGTAGCGCGGATTGCCGGTGCACTGGCTGGTGACCGTGCGGAGCATCAGGTGGGTGGCGGTGGTCGGGGGGACGCGGAACGACTTGATCAGCAGGTCCGCTCCCCTGGGCCGGGGCAGCGTGGCGTCGAACGCGTCCGCCGGACTGGTGTAGATCTTCGTGAAGCCGGCCGGGGTGGCACAGTCCTGCTTGCAGGCGAGCACCTCGAAGGAGCGCAGCGCGCTGAAGCGGTTCTGCCCGCCGGGGTCGGCCGGGTCGCCGACGTTGGGCCTGAGCATGGCGCTCACCTGGACGCGGCGGACGGTGACGGGGCCGTCGCCGGCCAGGTCCACGGTGACCGCCTTGCCGGCGGGGGCGCCGGTGAGGGAGGCCCAGTTGGTGGCCTCGGTCTCGTCGATCAGCTTGGCGTGGTTGACGCCGTCGCCCGCCGCCGTGGCGCCGGCCGTGGCCGAGGCGTGGTTGCGGGACAGCGGCAGCGGAAGGGGCAGCTTGACCCCGCCCACCACGACGAACTTCAGCCGGGTGTGCCCGAACCCGTCGCCGGTGACCACGAAGTCGTAGACGCCGGGCGTCATCTCCACGGTGTCGCCGAGCTCGGTGGCGGGATCGGTGTCGGCGACCGGAACCACGCGTCCCTCGTAGTCGCCCACGTAGAGGCGCAGCGCGGCGCCCTTGGCCTCGCCCAGCGGCTTGAGCTGCAGGGAGCCGTTCTTGCCGGCCGGGTTGACGAAGCTCGGCGTCGGGTCGGGGTCGTTCGGGCCGTTGCTGGCCGCGTCCTGGCCGAGGCCGTGCTCGGCGAACGCGCGCCACATGATGTCGTGGTTCTTGCCGCCGAACCGGATCGTGTCGGCCGCGAGCAGCGCGTCGCGGTGGTCGACGTAGCTGACCGCGCCCGAGGCCATCAGCAGCAGAGCGTCGAAGGAGAGCTGTGCCCAGCGCCGGTTGCCCGGGCACTCGGCGACCGGCTTCTGGCCGTCCGCGCAGGCGCGCTGCTGCTTGGCGGTGCCGGTGCCGTACCTCTTGACGAAGCCCGCCCGCACGTCGAACTGGGTGGCCGACCAGATCTCGCCGTCGGCGTGGACCTGCTGGCCGACGAGGTCGTAGGCGATGTCGCTGTAGTTGAGCGGCGACTTGGACATGTCGTAGTTGCGGATCCCCCGGCCGGGGTCGCCGGTGACGTATCCGCCGGTGACGTACGGGGTGAGACCGGCGGGACGGAAGCCGTACTCGAACAGGTACTCCATGGCGACCAGGTCGGAGTTGCTCTCGTTCATCGCGCCGGCCTGCGCGCCGCTCCATCCGGCGTTCGGGCCGCCGATCATGCGCCCGGAGATCGCGTGCGTGTATTCGTGGCCGATGACCGACATGTCGTAGTCGCCGTCCGTGCACGGCGAGTAGAACGAGCCGGCGATCGGCTGCCACAGGTACATGTTGGTGATCGGCGCGACGCCGTCGGGGCCGGTGATCTGGTTGGCGTTGTCACGGACGGACAGGACGCGGGCGCCCGCCTGGGCGTTGCCCTGCTCGGGATCGTTGCCGAGCCCGCCGCGGTCGCCGTTGTCGGTCTGCATGTTCCACGCGGTCTCGGTGAAGCCGAGCCGATAGGACCAGTCGTGCATCCGGTTGTGCATGGAGTGCAGGTTGGAGATCGAGGCCTCGAGGTCGTTCTCGCCCGGCTGGTCGAACACCGCGGGGTTGCACTTCGCCTGGTGCCAGGTGTTCTGCCACGGGTAGACGTACTCGCGGCTCGGCGTCGCCACGTTGCCGCGGGTGCCGACCGTGAACGGGTCGCCGCTCGCCCGGTTCTCGAAGGTGCGTGCCGCGTTGCCGAGGCTGGTGTTGCTCGGCGTCTGCGTGGCGTGGTCGACGTCCCACGCCCGGCCGGTCGCCGGGTCGCCGCCCACCACGAGGTCACAGCCCGGGCCGGCGACGAAGCACCACGTCTGACGGGTGTCGGTGGACGAGTAGTCGGCCGGCGGGTTCGCCGGGAAGGCCGCCCACTGCGGGTGGTCGGGGTCGAGGTGGTCGACCAGGTTCTCGCGCACCAGGATCTCGCCGCTGACCGCGTCGACGTGGGTGGTGTAGGCGGCGGGCTCGCCCTGGTCGCCGCCGATCAGGACGACCTGGTACGCGCTGTGCACGCCGTCCGGCGCGGGCACCGCCACCGCGGTGGCCTGCTTGGTGAGCGCGGTGGCCAGGTCGATCCCGCCGTCACGGGCGGCGATCTCCAGTGCCCGCTGCCCGGTGATCGTGGCGGCCGGAGGCGCGGCCGTGTCGCGCGAGAGCGAGGAGGTGACGTGCCTGACCTTCCCCTCGGCCACGCCGACCGAGACGAGCCCGTCCACACCGGCCGGCAGGTCGCCGAAGCGCTGGCGCAGCAGTACGGCGTGACCCGCGCCGATGGGGTTGACCGCGACCTTCTCCAGGGCGTCGACCGAGGCGGCGGACAGGCCGAAGAGCCGCTCGTTGTCCTTGAGGTACGCCCGGGCGGCCTGCTCGGGGTCGGCGGCCAGGCCCTCGGCGAGAGGTTCGGCGCCGGTGACGACGGCCGGCGTGCCGAGCGTGTTCCAGCGGATCTCGGCCGCCGGTCCGGCGGTCCGCGCGTTGGCTCCGACGGGCGGCGGGACGCTGCCGCGCCGGTTGTCGAGATCGGGCTTGCCGTGCTCCTCGGCCTGGAAGTCGTGGACCACGGACGCCGTCCCGCCGGGTTCGCCCCGGGCGGCCCCGGCGACGGGGAGGACCAGGGCGGTGACGGCGATGACGACGGTGCTGCGTAACCAGGGTCTGGTGGACAATGTTCCCCTCCATGCACGCGGAGGACGCGCGAAATTACACGCGTCCCCGCAAGAGGTAACACTGCTTTTATTACTTGACAAGATCTTGTAAAGGGCGACATATCGGCGTATGGGGAGATATCCGGTGAAGCACTCACATGAAATTACGGGTGTGCAAGCGGGACAGCTCGACCGCCTCGTCAGCGGGGAACCCGAGGCGGACCAGCCGGTTCCGGCGCCCCTCGAACATCTCCTCCTGCAGCCGCAGCACAGCCGCGTGCCCCCGGGCGATCGCGGCCGGGCTCCACTCCCCCGCGGCCAGCACGGTCAGGGCGTCGAGCACGTCCTCGTTGATGCCCGCCGTGTCGGCCAGCGCGTCGTGCCGGCGTTCGATCGCGGTCCTGAGCCGGCCCCGGAACAGCGGGTCGCGCCGGGCCTGCTCCTCCAGGTGGGCCATGCCGAACGCCACGTGCCGGGCCTCGTCCTGGTGCGCCAGCGCGACGACCCGCCGGGTCACCGGGTCGGGCGCGTGCCGGTCCAGGAAGGACAGCAGGTTGAGGAAGCTGCCCTCGCCCAGCACCGACAGCAGGAACGAGGCGAGGGAGAAGTCGGGCTCGGCCAGCAGCGACATCAGGGAGGCGCGACCGCCGGCCGAGGAGGTGCCCAGGTCGTCGCCCTTCAGCGTCGCCCGGCGGGTGAACACCTCGACGTGCCGCGCCTCGTCCGCCGCCTGCACGGCCAGCAATTGGGTCACCTCGCGGAAATGCGGATGCACCCGGGCCAGCAGCCGGGCCGGCACGACCAGGGCCGCCTGCTCGTTCTCCACCAGGTAGGTCATCACCTGGACGACCGCCGCCTCGATCTCGGCGGGCAGCTCGAACGGGGTGTCCCAGGCCACCGCCGCCTCCGGGTCCCACTGCCGCGCCGCCGCCTGCGCGTACAACCGGGGCGCCAGCTCGGCCCAGACGGTCTCCTTGCGGTCGAAGTCGAACGGCGTCTCGGGGCCGCCCGACTCGACCAGGGCGCCGCGAGCCGCCAGGCCCCAGTGGGACGGCGGCCGGGACACCACGCGGGCGGGCGACGACCCGCCGGCCCGTTCGGCGCCGGCCCACCGGTCGTGACCGGCCCGGCCGCGCACCACCCACGCGCGCGCCCCGTCCTCGTCGCCGTCCCCGGTGACCGGCCCGCACGCGTGGCCCTCGTTCCGGCACCAGGCGGCCAGATGCACGACGAGAGCCTCGTGCGTGCCCGCGACGCGCAGCCGGCCGCCCACCGGTAGCCGGGCCAGCTCCCGCCGCACGATGAGGTGCGCGCCCTGATCGAACCCGAGCTCCCGCAGGTCGGCGACCGGGTCCGTCACGGCCGATAGCCGTCCGCGGTGATCCGGCCGGCCCGGTCGTAGAAGCCGCACCCGTCGACGGCCGCCTCCAGCTCGCCGTAGCCGGTCGTGCGGCCCGCCACCCAGGCGGTGAGCCCCTCCAGGTCGAGCAGGGGCCGCACCTCGGGATCGGCGTAGGACATGCCGCCCAGCAGCGCGCCGAACCGGCGCACCGGCTCCTCCGGCGCCGTGTCGACGACCGTCATGTTGCAGTGGTCGTACGGCTCGGTGGTCGTGAGGATCCGGGTGGACCCGGCGGGCAGAGTGCCCTCGCGGCTGAAGAGCAGGTGGTCGGCGTCGAGCAGGCAGGCCGCGGCCACGTCGCCGGACAGCAGTGCCCGGGCGGCCTCACGCTCGCCGCCGATGTGGTCGCCGTGCAGGCCCACCCCCACCTCGAAGCGCCGCACGTCGAACTCTCCGCCCAGGCTCCGCAGGTGGTGCAGCGGCAGGAGCGTGGCCTGCGGCGAGTCGACGGCGCCCGTGCCCACCGTCCGCCCCTTGAGGTCGTCCACCGAGAGGATGCCGGAGTCGGACCGTACGACGACGACCGAGCGCAGGTCGCGGTCGGTGTCGCGCATCACCAGCGGGCGGACCGAGCGGCCCTGGACGGCGGCCAGCCGCTGGGCGCGGATCCAGGCCAGCGGTGAGTTCCACGCGGCGTGGATGCGGCCCGCGATCAGGTCCTCGACCTGCCGCTCGTAGGTCGAGTAGAGCACGAAGTCGAACGGCAGCCCGTGGCGCAGGAACCAGGAGCGGAACCCCGACCAGATCGGCACCACCTTGGCGTCGTAGGCGACCGCCCCCATCAGCAGCGTCATGACGCCGCTCCGTCGAACAGCGGCAGGCCGAGGGAGACCCGGCCCACGAAGTCCTCCAGCGCCTCGGTGGTGGGCGCCATGACCCGGGCCGCGAGCGCGTCGCGGAAGTGGCGTTCGATGCCGAGGTCGCGCCGCAGCGCCGACCCGCCGCACAGGCGCATGACGTCGTCGCCGATCGCGGCCGCCGCCTCCGCCGCCACCGCCTTCACCTGGAGCACGCGCAGCGTCGCGTCCTCGCGGCCCGTCTCCAGGGCGGTCAGGGTGTCGTCCAGGAACGCCCTCGTCTGGTCGGCGCGGGTGCGGACGCGGGCGAAGGCCGATCTGGTCTGGGGCTGGTCGGCCAGCCGCCGGCCCAGGTGGGCCAGGTGCGTCCTGGACAGGTGCTCCCGCGCCTTGGCCGTCAGCGCCTCGATGACGCCCACGGAGCAGGCCGCGTTGAGGACCAGGAAGGTCGGCAGGACCGTGGCCAGCGCGATGTCCAGCCCGTCGCCGTCGGTCCCCAGCATGGCGTCGGCGGGCACCCGCACGCCGTCGGCCGCCATCGGGCTGGAGGCGTTGGCGCGCAGCCCGAGCCCGTCGAAGGAGCCGGTGACCCGCAGCCCCGCCGCGTCGCGCGGCACCAGCCACAGCGTCATGGGGCCGGGCCGGGACAGGGGCCGGCTCGACCAGACGTAGCCGTCGGCCTCGCCGGCGGCGGTGACGAAGCTCTTGCTCGCGTCGAGCCGCACCTCGCCCCCGTCGTCGGTCGCGGTGCTCACCGGGGCCCAGAAGTGACTGCGCGAGCCGGCCTCGGAGAACGCCAGCATCGCCAGGTAACGACCCTCCGCGATGGCCCGGCGCACCTCCTCCGGGCCGTGCGCCTCGAGCGCGGCGGTGGCCGAGTAGTGCATGAGCGTGATCATCGCCGTGGATCCGCAGACCGCCGCCAGCGCGGTGACGACCTCGGCGGCCGCCCGCAGGCCCTGCCCGCCGCCGCCCACCTCGACGGCGCTGGTCAGGCCGAGCAGCCCCGCCTTGCCCAGGGCTTCGAGTCCGGCGCGCGGGAAGGCGCCGGTGCGGTCGGTCTCGGCCGCGGACGGGGCGATCGCGTCGGCGATCACGGTGTCCAGGTCGGTGCTCACGTGGTGACCTCCAAGGATCTTCGTCATCCTCCGGCCACGGCACGCCGAACCGGCCACGGTCATCCGTGGCGGTGACGTCAAAGGAGGCGTTTCGCGAGAACGGGCCGCCCAGGAGCGGCCGGGGCCGGCTACCCCCTGAACGTACTTGAGCCGTTGAAGATGATCAACGTTTTGCCCGACCCATGGTCGACATGTGGCCCGGAATGGACGTTCTGGATCTCCATAAAGGACGCTTTCTCCAGCCTTGCCGTCACGGGAACGTCACGGGCCCGGTGCGGGCGCGATCCGGTGCGGGCGTGGTCCGGTGCGGGGGCCCGGCCGCACAAGCGGGCGGCAATCCGGGTGCAAGCCGATGTCACTATCGTTCCGGGCATGTCACGACGATGGGTGCCCGGTGCGACCGCGACGACCGCGGTCGCCGCGCTTCTGATCACGTCCTTCCCGGCGGCCGCGAACGCGGCTGCCCGGGCGGGGACGTCCACTCCGGCGACGACGGTGTCGCCCGCGAAGACAGCTTCACCGGCGAAGGTGTCCAATGCCTTGTTCCGCGCCTGGAACGCGCGCGACCGCGCGGCGGCGGCCCGGGTCGCCACCCCCTCGGCGGTCAGGTCGATCTTCGCCTACGTCTACCGGACCCCCGACGTGTTCGCGGGCTGCGCCGGCAACGCCTGCCGGTTCACGCACACCAGCGTGCGCGTGCCGGGCGGGCACAACGGCCTGCTCCTGGTCGTCTCCGGCTCGAAGGTGACCAGGGTCTACCAGTCACGGCACATGACCAGGCCGTCCACCGCCGCCAGGCACCTGTTCAGGGCGTGGCAGAAGGGCGACCGGAACCTTGGCCTCGAAGTGGCGGCCAAGCCCGCGGTCACCACCCTCTTCCGCGTGCGGTTCGACCCCAGGGGCGTGCCCTACTTCTTCCAGGGCTGCACCAAGGAGAAGACGGGCTACGGCTGCGCCTACTCCTACGAGGGCGGGGCCATGTTCATGCGGGTCAAGGGCTCGGCCGTGCGCGGTTACGAGGTCCGCTCGATCGACTACCTGGCCGACTGACGGGGCTCGCCGGGGTCCGCCTCGTGAGCCCGGGCGAGGCGGTCCTGAAGCTTGGCGTGGCGAAACTGGTACACCGCGCCCACCTCCCGGAGCAGGCCGACCCGGTGGGCGTCGTCCAGGAAGCGCATCAGCCGCCGCGGCACCCTGCGGCGGGCGTACAGGAGTGAGAGGGCGGCGAGGTAGGTGGAGCTGGCGCCGGTCAGGTCGAACGTGACCGTGAAGACCAGCCCGCCCGCGACGCCGAAGACGACGCCGATCTGGACGGCGGAGATCAGCCCGGTGTAGCCCTGGGTCACCGCCCCGGCCAGGCCGAAGGCGGGGCCCAGCGCCAGGCCGAAGGCCAGCGAGCGGACGTAGACGAGCTCCAGGTCGCGCCGGAGCGTGATGTCGGGCGTCTGCGGCCTGGCGTTCGTCACGACGGTGCCCACCCATCGGCTCAGCCCGATCGTGAGCCCGCCCGCGGCGCCCACGACCAGCCCCGACCGCAGGCCCTGACCCGCGCTGCCGCCGAGCCCGCCGACGAACTGGAGCGCGAGCGTGACGACCACGCCGACCGAGACGCCCACCGCCAGCCCGAACGCCAGGTGGCGGCAGAGCGGGCCCAGCCGCCGCTTCAGCCGCACATCGGCGTACGCCGGCTCCATCACGGACCTCTTGGCCACTTCGAGGAGGATCCCGCCGGTCAGCCCGCCCGCCAGCCCTCCGGTGAGACCGCCCACGAGACCGAACAGCAGCGCGCCCGCCGGACCGCCCTCGATCACCCGGGTGAGGGCGAGCGTGAGGCCACTGGTGATCCCGACCGTCAGGCCCACGGTGAGCCCGACCGTCACGGCGCCGAGGATCGCGCTCCAGCGCCGGGGAACCGCCCGGTAGAGCTGCCACCAGCGCAGGTCGTGGGTGCCGGCCCGGCTCATGTGGTGGGCCAGGAACGACAGCCAGCGCCTGGCGTCGCGGGGTGACCAGACGCCGCGCGGCCGGAAGGGATGGTCGTGGTCGTACGGGTCGTCGGGGTCGTACTCCCGGCGGGCGGCGGAGAAGGCGGCGGTGACGAGATTGTCCAGGAGATGCTCGGTGACGGCGTCGGCCGTGGGGAACCGGGTCCTGTCGCACAGTGGGGCCGGG
Source organism: Nonomuraea sp. CX421 (assembly GCF_059358955.1). Lineage (NCBI taxonomy): Bacteria > Bacillati > Actinomycetota > Actinomycetes > Streptosporangiales > Streptosporangiaceae > Nonomuraea > Nonomuraea sp. CX421. Next base: position 81,113 of record NZ_JCADBK010000029.1, read on the forward strand.
TCGCCCCGGGTGTCGATGTAGACCTTGCGCAGCAGCCACAGCGCCAGCGGGCTGGACAGAGCCACGGCGAGCGGCCCGTGCGGCTCGTCCGTGACGGCGGTGAGCAGCTCCGGCCAGGCGCCGTCCTGGTCGGGCGCGAGCCTGCCGCCGAGGTAGGCCACGGCGTCGTCGGGCCTGATCGGGAGCGGCTGGATGACGGCTCCGCCGGCCAGGACGTGGGCGCCGGGCCTGGCCGCCGCCGCGCGGTAGTCGTCGGTGCGGCAGGTCAGGATGACCGACTCGGTGGTGGCCGCCGCGTTCAGCGCGGAGAGCACCTTGGGCCGTACCTGCTCGGGCAACTCGTCCAGCCCGTCGAGGATCGGCAGGATGCGCTGCTGGGAGACCAGGGCGGCGGACGCGTTCGGCCCGAACTCGGCCGCGTCGAGAGCCGGGTAGTTCTCCCGCAGCCGCCGGGTCAGCCACCTGTGCACCGGCTCGGCGTCCGGATCCCAGCCGGCCATCGACAACAGGACCGGCAGCGGATCCTCGCGCGGCGCGTCGCGCAGCAACTGCCGCAGCAGCAGCACGGCCAGCGTGGTCTTGCCCGCGCCCGCCTCACCGAGGATCACCAGCCGCCGGCGGGCCAGCTTGCGGAAGCGCCGGGCCATCTTGTCCATCCGGTCGGTACGCCCGCTGAAGCGGACCCCGGCCGGCCGCAGCCAGGCGCGCAGCACCTGGGCGACGTCGGCCCGTCCCCCGCCGTCGACCTCGCTGAGCCGCCACCGGACCGGCAGCCGCGGCTCGTCGAGGCCGCGGATCTGGATCTCCTCCTGCCATTGCCGGCTCACGAGCGCCCTGAGCTGCTCGTACGCCTGCGCGACCTGCTCGGGCGTGCTGCGTCTGGACGACGAGGGCCGCCACCACATCAGCAGCCCGAACGCCAGCGGCGGGACCGCCAGGAGGACCGACACCAACTGGGCGACGTTCGCGGCGGTCGGCAGGTCACTCCCCCGCAGGGCGAGCCCCATCGCCGCCACGATGAGCGCCAGGCCGCCCATGCCCACCACGACCACGACCACCCGCCAGCGCGAGCCACCCCCTGCCGCCATGCCGCCCCCTCACTTCGCTCGCCTCCCCTCGGTAGATCGTGCGGAACGCCGCGACTGTGACCGACCGCCTTCTCGTACGCGGCCGGCGGGTGAACCTCGTTGAGCCACAGGGGCCCTTATGCTGATCATGATCGCCTGCCTGCGACGGTGAAGGAGCCGCTGATGACCGCCGACCCCACGATGACGCGGATCGGCCAGGGTGTGGAGTTACATCACCACCAGGGCCGGCGTGAGGCGGCTCGCGAGCTGTTCGCGCAGATCTGGGACGACATCGGCGGTGAGCAAGGCGACCCGCTGCATGTGTGCGTCCTTGCCCACTCGATGGCCGACGTGCAGGACGACGCGCACCAGGAGCTGATGTGGGATCTGCGAGCGCTCGCCGCCGTCGGCCTGATCACCGATGAGCGGGTGGCCCAGGCCGGGGTGCCGCTCTCGGTGGCCGGCCTGTATCCGTCGTTGCACCTGAACCTGAGTGAGTGCTATCGCAAGCTGGGCGATCTCGGCCGCGCCCGTGAGCACCTCCAGCAGGCGCGGGACGGGATCGGCGCGCTTGCCGACGACGACTATGGACAGCTCATCAAGGACGGCCTGAAGCGGGTGGCCGAACAGCTGGACGAGACCGGCTGACCGCGCGCCCAGGCGAGTAGGTCGTCGATCCGCCGCATGGTCAGTGGAGCGATCCGCCACGCCCGCCCACCGTTGCCGACCCGTCACGAGGCCGCGCGAGCGAGGGCGGCCGCGGGTGGGCCACGAAGCGGCCGAAGCCGCCCTGGTGGTAGAGCAGCGGACGGCCGGGGCGGTACACCGTCGCCTCGGCGACCAGGCCCACCACGAGGATGTGGTCGCCCACGTCGACGGTCTGGTCGGGAAGGCAGACGAGGTGGGCGGACACGTCCTGCAGCAGGGGCGCGCCCAGGGGGCCGGGCCGCCACCGGGTGGGCTCGGCGAACCGGTCGATGTCCTTGCGCGCGAACCTGGCCGCCAGTTCGGCCTGGTCGCTGGCCAGGATGTTGACGGCGAAGTGGTCGGCCGAGCACAGCCAGGGCCAGGTCGTGGAGGACCGGTCGACGTAGAAGGAGACCAGCGGCGGGTCCAGGCTGACGGACGAGAAGGACGTCGCGGTGAGCCCGACGGGGATGCCGTCGGCCTGCGCGGTGATGACGACGACGCCTGCCGCGTGCACCGCGAGGGCGCGCCGATAGCCGTCGGCGTCGAGCGCGCGGGCGGGTAGCGCCTCCGCCACGGGGGAAGGCCTTTCCGTCACACCGGGAAGCGTCTCCGTCATGAGGTCGCCCCTTCCCGGACGACAGGGCGGGCGGCGGGGCGGGCGACTCGGGCGGCGGCAGGTCTGATCTTGATCACGGAAGATTCCTCCAGGGAAGACGCGCCGGCACCCGGCGCGCAAAGGAAGGAGCTCGGGTCGGGGCGTGGCCGGCCGGCCATGCCAGGACGGAGGGGACGGGGCGGCGCGAGCGCGCCCGCGAGCGGTGAGTGATCAGCGACACTGCGCGCTGGCGACGTGACCGAAGTCCACGTGCTGGCGGCGGATCAGGTAGAGGCCCTGGCTCATACGACCGAAGCTACCAGCCGATCCGGACAAAGACAACATTTCCTACTCGCTATACATGAAACTTGCACAAGCACGAAGCGAGCCCTACCGTATTCCCTACTAAATAAGTCTCTTTAATTGGTTTTTGTGGGGGTGTGCGGGGCGGTGATCCGCGGCGTCGGGCTTCGCGTGGGAGCCGTGCTCCTGCTGGCCGGGATCTGGTGGGCGGTCGCGGCGGCCCACGTGTGGCCCGAGGTGTTCGTGCCCTCCCCCGGATCGGTCTGGGACCAGCTGTTCCTCACCTCCTCGGTCCACGACGGCCAGCGCGGCTACAGCGGCCACCTGCTCCACGAGCACCTGCTGGCCAGCCTGCGGCGCATCGGCCTCGGCAGCCTGTACGGCGTGGCCGGCGGCATCGCCCTGGGCCTCGTCATCGGCCTGGTGCCGACGGTGCGGGCGCTGCTCGGGCCGCTGGTCACCTTCGTGCGCACGCTCCCCCCGCTGGCGTACTTCAGCCTGCTGATCATCTGGTTCGGCATCGACGAGACCCCGAAGGTCACGCTGCTGTTCGTCGCCGCGCTGCCGCCCGTGGCGGTGGCGACCGCCGAGGCGGTGCGCGGGGTGCACGAGGACTACCTGCACGCGGCCCGCTCGCTGGGGGCCAGGAGATGGCAGCTGCCCTTCCAGATCGTGCTGCCCTCCGCCCTGCCGGAGGTGATCACCGGCATCCGGGTCGCCGTCGGGGTCGCTTACACCACCGTGGTGGCCGCCGAGACGGTCAACGGGGTGCCCGGCATCGGCGGCATGATCCGGGACGCCCAGCGCTACAACCAGACCGACGTGGTGATCCTCGGGCTGCTCGTCATCGGCGCCTCGGGCCTGCTCATCGACGCTCTTCTGCAACTCACCGCGCGCCTGCTCGTGCCGTGGCGCGGCAAGGCCTGAAGGAAGGCAACGCACATGAAACACCGCCTCATCCCAGCGCTCGCCCTGGTCCTGGGCCTGGCCGCGTGCTCCTCGGGCACCGGCGCGACACAGGCGGGCGTCTCCGCCTCCGGCCCCGGCGGCGCGCCCAAGGAGATCCGGATCGGCTACCAGCTGATCCCCAACGGCGACCTGATCGTCAAGGACCGGCGGTGGCTGGAGGAGGCCCTGCCGGACACCACGATCACCTGGACCAAGTTCGACTCGGGCGGCGACGTGAACACCGCGATGGTGGCCGGCAGCATCGACATCGGGCTGGCCGGAAGCGCCCCCGTCACCCGGGGGCTGTCGGCGCCGCTCGACATCCCGTACAAGGTGCCGTGGATCTTCGACGTGATCGGCGAGAACGAGGCGCTGGTGGCCCGGCAGGCCGGTTCCGTCCAGGAGCTGAAGGGCAAGAAGGTGGCGGCCCCGTTCTCCTCGACGGCGCACTACAGCCTGCTCGCGGCGCTGCAGGACGCCGGGCTGGCCGAGTCCGACGTGACCGTCATCGACCTGGAGCCGCCGGACATCCAGGCCGCCTGGGCGCGCGGCGACATCGACGCCGCCTACACCTGGACGCCGGTGCTCGGCGAGCTGCGCAAGACCGGCAAGGTGCTGGTCACCAGCAAGGACCTGGCCGCCAAGGGCAAGCTGACCGCCGACCTCGCGGTGGTCCGCGACCAGTTCGCCACGACCTACCCCGAGGCCCTGCGCACCTGGCTGGTGCAGCAGGACCGCGCGGTCAAGCTGGTGCGCTCCGACAAGCAGGCCGCCGCCGCGGCGGTGGGACGCCAGCTCAACCTCGATCCCGCCGAGGCGGCCGAGCAGATCGACGAGCTCGTCCTGCTCGACGGCCAGGAGCAGGCCGGCCCCGACTACCTGGGCACGCCGGAGCAGCCGGGCGCCCTGGCCCAGAACCTGCGCAGCACGGCCGAGTTCCTCAAGTCGCAGAACAAGCTCCCGTCGGTCCCCGAGCTCACGGTGTTCCAGCAAGACCTGGCCACCGAGGAACTGCGTGATGCGTTCGCCGGATGAGCCACTCGCCGTGCGGCTCAGCGGGGTCTCCCTCGTGTACGGCTCACGCGGCCGGTTCCCACGACGCGGCGGCAACCCCGTCGAGGCGCTGCGCGACATCGACGCCACGGTCGGCATCGGCGAGTTCGTGACGATCGTGGGACCGTCCGGCTGCGGCAAGAGCACCCTGCTGCGGCTGGTGGCGGGCTTCGCCTTCCCGACCGGCGGGCAGGTCGCCGTGTCGGGGGCCCCGGTGACGGGGCCGGGGCCGGACCGGGGCGTGGTGTTCCAGCAGCCGAGGCTGTTCCCGTGGCTCAGCGTCCGGCGCAACGTCGAGTTCGGGCCGCGCATGGCCGGGATGCCCGCCGTCCGGCGCCGCGAGCGCGCCGACGAGCTGCTGGAGCTGGTCGGGCTCTCCGACTCCGCCGGGCGGCGGCCGTACGAACTGTCGGGCGGCATGCAGCAGCGGGCGGCCATCGCCCGCGCGCTCGCCCCCGACCCGGCGATCCTGCTGATGGACGAGCCGTTCGCGGCACTGGACGCGCTCACCCGCGAACGCCTCCAGGAGGAGATCCGCGGGATCTGGCAGACCACCGGCAAGACCGTGCTGTTCGTCACGCACAGCGTCGACGAGGCCGTCTACCTCGGCACCCGGATCCTCGTCCTCAGCAGGCGGCCCGGCCGGCTCGTCCTCGACCAGGCCTCCGACCTGCCACTGGCCTCTGACCCGCACACCCATCCCGCGTTCACGAGCGTGCGGGAGACCATAGCGGCAGCCGTACGGCGATCCGCGTCCGACGAAGAGGTGACCTGATGCGCTACCACTGGTTCCTGCCGACGACCGGCGACGGCCACGACGTCCGATCCGCCATCACGACCACCGACAGCTTCCGCCCGGCCGCGCGGGCGGCCACCGTGACGTACCTGACCCAGGTGGCCAGGGCCGCCGAGGAGGCGGGCTTCGAGGCGGCTCTCACGCCGGTCGGGGCCGGCTGCCCCGACCCGTGGATCGTCTGCGCGGCACTCAGCCAGCACACCGAACGGCTGAAGATGCTGGTCGCCTTCCGGACCGGCTACACCCTGCCCACCCTACTCGCCCAGCAGGCGCAGGCGTTCCAGCAGGTCTCCGGCGGGCGGCTGCTGCTGAACGTCGTCACCGGCGGCGACCCGGTCGAGCAGCGCTCCTACGGCGACTTCCTGGACCACGACGCCCGCTACGGCCGGACCGACGAGTTCCTCGACGTGCTGCGACGCACCTGGGCCGGCGAGCCGTTCGACCACCGGGGCGAGCACTACCACGTCGAGGCGGGCGGGCTGGCCGAGCCGCTCGACCCGGCGCCCGACGTCTACTTCGGCGGCGCCTCCCCCGCCGCCGAGCGGGTCGCCGCCCGCCGCGCGGACGTGGCCCTCATGTGGGGCGAGCCGCCGCCGGCCGTGGCCACGCGCATCGCCCGCCTGCGCGACCTGGCCGCCTCCCTGGGCCGCGCGCCGCGCTTCGGCCTGCGCGTGCACGTCATCGCCCGCGACACCGCCGCCGAGGCCTGGGCCGAGGCCGACCGCCTGCTCGCCGGCATGGACCCGGCCCGCATCGCCGAGGCGCAGCGCCGCTTCGCCCGCTTCGACTCGGTCGGGCAGCGCCGCATGGTCGACCTGCACGCGGGAGGCACCCGCGACCTGGAGATCCACCCCGGCCTGTGGGCGGGGGTCGGCCTGGTCCGCGAGGGCGCCGGCACCGCCCTGGTCGGCTCGTACGACGAGGTCGCGGCGCTGCTGCGGGAGTACGCGGCGCTGGGCGTGGCGGAGTTCATCCTGTCGGGGTGGCCGCACCTGGAGGAGGCGTACCGGGTCGGCGAGTACGTCCTCCCCCGCCTGCAACGCCTCGCCGCCGCCTGAGGGCACACATGGACGTCGTCGAACGCGAGGGTGGCGGGGGCACTGCGGCGACTCGCTCGCTCAGCCTTCGTCCCCGCCAAGGCGGCTGACTGACCGCTGCCGGCAGGGCTATCGTCTTGGGCCATGACCGAGTCCACGTACCTGCATGCCACCCGATTGGCCTACGACACCGTCGCCGTCGACTACGCCGACTACTTCCGGGACGAACTCGATGCCAAGCCGCTTGATCGCGCCATGCTGGCGGCGTTCGCCGAATACGTGCGGGCACCGGGTGCCGGGGAGGTCGCCGACCTCGGCTGTGGCCCGGGCCGCGTCACCGCCCATTTACAGTCTCTCGGGGTGAACGCCTTCGGCATCGACCTGTCGCCGAAGATGGTCGCTGTCGCGCGCCGAACCCATCCGGAGCTGCGGTTCGAAGAGGGATCGATGACCGCTTTGGACCTCGCGGACGAGACTGTCGGTGGTGCCGTCGCCTGGTACTCGACCGTCCACACCCCGCCGGAGCTGTTGCCGACGGTGTTCGCTGAGATTCATCGGGTGCTGGCCCCGGGCGGCCAGTTCCTGATCGCGTTCAAGGTCGGCGACGAGCGTCGCCACCTGGACCAGGGCTACGGCCACAAGCTGTCACTCGATGTCTACTGGACGCCCCCTGAGCACATCGCCGGGCTGATGAGCGAAGCCGGACTCGTCCTGGACGCTCAGCTGATCCGCGAGCCCGATGAGAGCGAGAAGCCCCGCTCAGGCCGGCAAGCCTTCTTCCTGGCCCACAAGCTCCACCGCTCCTAGCGGAGATCCTGTGGAACCATCCGGCCGAAGCGCTGCCGCGTTCGTGAGCGTCGCCGCTCGAAGCGATCCGGGACCTTTACGCCGACCGAAGCCGATTCTAATGTGAAGTTCCAATATCAGGAGGGGTGACGTGGGCGTACTCGCGGGCAAGGTGGCCGTCGTGACCGGGGCGAGCAGGGGGATCGGAGCCGCCATCGCGACCCTGTTCGCCGCCGAGGGAGCGCGGGTGGTGGCCGCCGCCCGGACCCTCGAACAGGGACAGAGCCGCCTGGAGGGGACGCTGGCCGAGACCGTCGCGAAGATCGAGGCCGACGGCGGCACCGCCTTCGCCCAGCCGGCCGACCTGTCGCGGCCGGAGGACCGCCAGGCGCTGGTCGAGGCCGCCGAGAGCCGCTACGGTCCGGTGGACGTGCTGGTCAACAACGCGGCCGTCACCTACTTCACCCCGGTGACGGACTTCACCGACCGGCGCTACGAGCTGATGTTCGAGGTGCAGGTGAAGGCGCCGTTCCAGCTGTCGCGGCTGGTCGCGCCGGGGATGCGCGAACGCGGCCGGGGGTGGATCGTCAGCTTCTCGGCCGTAAAACGACCGAGCTTGCAGCTCCTGGCCATCGGTGGTTTCGACGGTTTGGTCCGCGTCAGGCAGCGTGACTCACTGCCCAGCCCGTCTCACCGCGTGCGGCGATGT